>JBFLZA010000340.1:0-9625 GCA_040756535.1 Cyanobacteriota bacterium | reverse complement strand
AAGGACACAAAAAGAGACAACCAGCCGACACAGCAACGAGCAAGGCTCATGGGCAGATGTTCCTTACAGCTTTGAACAATTTTTATGAGTAAAGAAGCACCCATCCGCTACGGCTTAGAGCCTATCTGGAAACCCCAATTATCTCATTGGAGAGCGCTAGCGTTAGCGAAGCTCTCCTCGATGATCCTTGCGTCGCCACAAGCTTCAGAATCTGAAGAGATGCTTCACTTCGTTCAGCATGACAAGATTCATAACTGTGCTATCCACTTTTGGGAAAGCTCTTAGTACTCCTAGCTAATAGAAAAAGTCCTATTGCCTAGAACTACTACAAGATTCCTGTTCATTTTAGGGTACTGTATCAGTGCCATATCATTACATCCTTAACTAATTGTTACTTTGAAGGCAGGTAAGCGTTGGAACTGTTAGCTGAATTTGTCTTTGTGCCACCCGTTTCTCAAGTTAATTGCTGGACTTTTATGCAAAATGGCTAACCTATTTTTGAGTCAAGATGCAACTGTGTGCCTTACCAAGGGCTACCAATCAGGGTAAAAGCACTCCAGTAGTAAGGATGAGTCAGATCTAAGTTTCCCCGGAAAGCAAGTTCTGATGGTAAAGGGAAACTGCCACGCTTCGTAACCACTTGACCGGCTTCTATTCGCACCTCACCTTTAAGCATTGCCAACTGAGTCAAGCGTAGTGCTTCGGCTTTCAATGGGATTTGTTTTAATTGCCCGTAAAATTCTGTCATTAAACTGAGTGTTCCTTCATCGTTGACATCCCATAAGCTTGCCAAGACACTTTTTGCTCCTGCTTGTGCTGCCAACCCTGCAAAGCCCAACTCATTCTCTTCGTCCCCTACAGCCGTGCGACAGGCACTCAAAACTAACAATTCAACAGGTGGTTTGTGCAATCCCATCTGCCGTAGTTGTTCCAGTCGTAGCTGAGTATCCCATAGTTGCAAATACGATTTATCGGGTTTACCCGGTAGGTACTGAGCATGAGTGGCTAAGTGAATAATGCCATAGGGCTGAGAATTACGAGCGGTTTGCAAATTGGACAGGGTAAAAGTTTGGTTCAGGAAGGACTTCCCTGACCATAACTGACCGGCGATCGCAGATAATTCTACAGGTACGGCGGGTAAAGAACTTTTATCCGTAAAGTTCTCCATCCCCATTGCTAAAACAGAAGTATTTCTCACATCAGAGTAGCGAGTATCGGTGACAGAAAGGCTGGGCATTAAGCCGACACTGTAGTTTTCAATGATGAACTGTTTGCCATCATGAAGGGCAGCCAAAGCGACACTGCGTAATCCAGTATCCATGATGTAGGCGAGATTTTTGATGCGTAACTGTTGTAAGTCGGGTTCAATAGGAGCGACTAGCCAGTGATACATTTTTTGGGCGGGAGTGAGGAAGCTAGAGCGATTGATGCGGTTGGTCAACTGGCGGCGATATTCTTTTGCCATTTGCAGCACTTGGGCTCTGGTAGCATTAGTAGAGCGACGAATCGGGTTACCTTTGGCTGTGATGATAATCAGTTCTAAGCGATCGCTCGCAGTTGGAGTTAACGAACGTAACAGGGAAGAGGGAGCAACACCAGAAGGCTCTTGAGTTTGACCAGGTTCTGAAGGGGGAGCGGGGGGAATGGTAGCAGGGACAAATACGGCATAGATAATAGCGGGTTTGATGCCTGTAGCCCTCTCTACTTTTCCTAAAGTGTTCCGCACTTCCCTCAGAGAGACGCGTTTTGCCTCACCCTGTCCGGCATCTTGGGCAAAGTCACTGCTGAAGGAATCGTCAATCCCAACTGCATTGAACTCATCGTTTTGCGGTGGTAGGTTGAGCCGCAATTGCTCTTGGGGCTGGGTTAGGTCAACTGGATTGATGGGTGGTTGAGTGGGTGTAGAGGGTGATGTAGGAGCAGTAGTAGATGATGTAGAAAAATTAGGCGGCAATGTATGAGGAACAGAGGGGGGATTAACGCTAATAATCTCAATGTTGCCCAAGCTGTAAGTGTAGAGAAAAGAGTTGCCAGTAGAAATTGTGAAATTGCCACTGGTAATCGCACTCGTTGTTCCATTTGTGGTAGCATCTCCTACAACAAAAGGAGTGACACCGTTACCTCCGTGTCGGATGGTGATGTCACCGCCACTACTACCCCCAATCGTGGAAATGCTAGCCTCAACGCCATTAGCTGTTTGAAAGGTGCCAGTGGCTCGGAAAAAGCTAGAGGTAGTGATGTCTACAATACCGCCTTGGTTTCCTCCTTGGGCGTTAATTGAGGTAACTTGAATATCACCGGATGGGTCGAGGGTGACATTGCCCCCTTTGCCTGTTGCTCCACTGGAATTGATTTCTCCGGTTGTAATCTGAGTGCTGGCATTAAGGGTAATGTTGCCACCATTCGTCGCTCCTGATGAATTCAGGTTGCTGGTGGTAATGGCTCCTGTCTTGCTTGTCAGGGTAATGGTTCCTCCATTACTCGTTAAAGAGCTGGTATTGATTGTTCCAGCGCTAGCGTTGATATTACCGCCAGTGGAACTGTTGTTTTCTACTAAAAGACTTCCGGCAATGACATCTCCCAAAGTGATATCACCGCTATTGTTGTGGGTTAAGCCAGCACTCGTATCAAGTTTGATAGTTGTATTGCCCGTGCCGGAATTGAGAGTTACTCCAGGGGCGACGTTGATGACGGCAGTTCCGGCGTCTCGATAGGCATTGACTACACCGTTGGCAGCAGTGTCGTTGGCAAGTAGAGTTAAATTGCCGTTATCGGTGGTGATGTTGGCATTGACCAGAATACTGCGCCCTGCCTGGAAGGTGAGGTCGCCGCCGTTACCATTGAGATTGTTGATAGTAATGGCACTGTTGACAGTAATGTCATTGTTGGCTTGCAGGGTGACGGCTGTGCCTGTGTCGGTAATTTGAGTAATTAGCTGGGGGTTAATGGTGATGTTTTGGTCGGGAAAATAACCGTAAGTTAGGGTGGAAGCGTTGGCGATGCCAATATCCACTCGTCCAGCATTAGAGTTGATTTGTGGATTAACAACGAGATAGTTGCCGTTGCTTAAGGGGGTAATAAGTTCACTGCCGAAAAAGCCACTCGGATTGGTACCTGAAAGGCGACTGATTTCGGTTCCCGTACTCCCATCGGCTAAAATGACTGTTCCCGTATCAGCATTTCCACCATCAGTTGTACTTCGGTTAATAATCACATAGTTACCGTTAGCCAAAGCGATGGGTAATCCAAAACCGTCGTTAGCAAACGTACCCGAAAGGCGGCTGATTTCTAACCCTGTGCTGCTGTTGGCTAAGATCACGGTTCCTGCATCAACAATCCCGTTAATATCTGCCGAAGGGTTGCCAAAGACATAATTGCCGTTGGGTAAGGCGGTGATAAAGTAAGCACTGCTGATTTCCTGATCTCCACCAAAAAAGTCACTAGCATTAGCACCGGAAATGCGGTTAATCTCTACTCCCGTGCTGCCATTGGCTAAGATGACTGTTCCCGCATCAGCAATCCCACCAATGTCTGCACGTGGATTAGCAAAGACATAATTGCCGTTAGCTAAGTCGATAATGTTACCACTGCCGAAACTGTCACCTACATTGGCACCGTAAATGCGGTTAATTTCTGATCCCGTGCTGCCGTTGGCTAAGATGACTGTTCCCGCATTAACAATCCCGTTAATGTCTGCTACGGGGTTGCCAAAGACGTAGTTGCCGTTGGGTAAGGCGGTGATGGCACCGTTGCCGAACTGGTCGTCCCTATTAGCACCGGAAATCCGATTAATTTCTGTCCCCGTGCTACCGTTGGCTAAGATGACCGTTCCGGCATCAGCAATCCCACCAATATCTGCATAGGGGTTGCCGAAGACAAAGTTACCGTTGGGTAAGGCAGTAATGGGGCTGCCAAATCCATCCGAAAAATCGGATAATCTGCCGCCAAAACGATCATTCGCAAAAGCACCAGAAATACGATTAATTTCTGTTCCTGTGCTGCCGTTGGCTAAGATCACGGTTCCGGCATCAACAATCGGGCCAATGTCCGCTAAGGGGCTGCCAAAGACATAATTGCTATTGGGTAAGGCGGTAATCGCACCGCTACCGAACTGGTCATTGGCAAAAGCACCAGAAATGCGGTTAATTTCTGTTCCTGTGCTGCCGTTAGCTAAGATCACAGTTCCGGCATCAGCAATCCCACCAATATCTGCATCTGGGCTGCCAAAGACATAGTTGCTGTTTGGTAGGGCAACAACCTCATTCCTCTCAAGCGGCTGGTTATCTTTTGAATTAGCAACTCTTCTGCCAAATCGGTCATTACTATTACTACCGGAAATCCGATTAATTTCTGTCCCCGTGCCGCCGTTGGCTAAGATAACGGTTCCTGCATCAACAATCGGGCCAATATCTGCATACGGGTTAGCAAAGACATAATTACCGTTGGGTAAGGCGGTAATGACATACTTACCGAATTCGTCTTCAGCATTAGCACCATTAATACTCCCCAGTAATGCTCCCGTATTTGGGTTAAACAAATACACCGCACCCGCATTTGTAGCAACCAAGTCATCTCCGGACGAAGACACAACAATGTTGCCGTTGCTCAACACCGCCGTCCAACCGCCAAATTCATTACCCGCAGCGGGATTGGGGTCAAGCAGTTGAAAGGAACCGCTACTTGTGCTGGTATCAATGGTTATATTCTTGGGGTCAAGTAGTAACTGTCCCGCCTGTCCGTTGGCAGCACTAGCATTCGCCATGCCCCCAAACGTGAGTTGGTTCTTGCTGGAGACTTCCATCAAACCGCCGTTCCCAGTAAGACTTCCTCCTTTAGCTGAAATGCTGCCATAAAAGTTCGTCTGCTCATCAGACCAAACAATCACCTTACCCCCGTTTCCAGTTGTTAAGGCATCTGCCGTTAAGGTACTGGCAGGGTTCATAAAGGTATTTTGAGCATTAATCGCTCCTTGAGTTTGCCCCTGATAGTCTCCGCCGACTAATATCTCTCCTCCCCCACTGTTTCCACTTGCATCTACCTTGGCAGCCAGCAACCGCAAATCTTGCCCAAATAGACGCACTGCCCCCCCAACTTCCCCCGTCACATCAAACGTGCCAGAAGTGGTCAGAACTGTATTGGCAGTACCATTAAATTCAATAATTCCTCCCTGAACCGTGCCCTTTGCCTCAGTTTGGGCGCTTGCCGTTTGAATCACCGTGCCGCTGTAGTTAACCTGTATCTCTCCACCATCCCCTGCACTTCCATTGGCACTGATAGCGCCAGCATCGAGCAAATTCTGCGTATCTATCCGGATGTTGCCGCCATTGTTGCCGTTTGCACTAATTTCACCGCGATTTTCTACCACTCGTCCTACCACGTTGATAGTGCCACCCTGATTACTACCAGTCGTTGACAATTCCCCTTGATTGAGGACGTAATCGGCGTTCCCCGTCAGCATAGCGGGTAAATCCTGCACCTGAATTGGCATCGCCTGTCCATCTGCGGCTGTGCCGGGTGAAATCTCCAAACTCAGCAGGTGTCCCTCTTGACTAATCTTGACCAAGTTCTCACCCGGCACAGCGGCAACGCTAATCGTTCCGGATGGTGCTGCCAGTTGCCCCTTGTTGTTAACACTGCCCCCAAGTAACATTAAACTCTGCCCCTCTGGCACTGCCAGATTCCCAGAATTGACAATTACCGCAGATTGTGCATTGCCAAAAACTAGCTGACTCGGAGTGCCGATTAAGTCCTGGTAGTTATTGTCACCAAAAGCGTTAAACCATACCCCCCCAGCCCCCCTTAGTAAGGGGGGAGCAAAGCCAATCCTGGTAGCTGTCGTAGCCGTAAATGAGGCAGGCACATTCAGACTGGCAGAAGAACCAAAGATGATGCCAGCAGGGTTCATTAAAAATAAGTTGGAGTTGCCCCCTGTGACTTGAATCAGTCCATTAATCATCGAGGGGTTACCCCCGACAACTCGCCCCAGGATATTCACAAGAGAAGGATTAGAGACAAAGTTGGCAATCTGACCCGAATCTAGATTAAATTGCTGGAAACTGTGAAAGAGATTAGCCCCATCTCCAGAAAGGGAACCCCCTTGGATATCAATGCGGTTACCATTCGGAGTTACAACCGTACCCGTCCCGTCTGTAGCTGGAGTAATCGGTTGTGCATACAGTGCCTTTTGTGCGATCAGCCCTGCTAGTGCCCCTTGCGCGATCGCAACAACTAAGCCAAGGGCTGTAACCGTTAGGCTAAAGTTTGTCATATTGACCCTGTCTGCCTTAAATAACAGAAAATTAATGCTTCAAAGCTTCCAGCACTCTGTAATCTACTTAGCGTTATGACAAAATCTCTCTCCAAAGGGGGAGGTAACATAGACTTTTTGTAAAAATACTTTTGCAGGAATTTTCAACCCCAGATAAACACCGATGAATAGGATGTTATCTGTGTTCATATCTATGTGGTCTGCGGCAAGAGTTATAGCTAAATCCGCGTATTCTATAGCCTTCTCATCAAATTAGGCTGACTTGTGTGCAAGCAGTCTCTTCATTTCTCCCTCTTTTTCACCAGAAGCTGAGGACAATATATCTTGAATAGAGATATATTGAGAAATTCTTGACATCGCCTCTTGGCAACCTGATAACGTGCCAATGCTGATTGTCAGTCAATAAGGAGTCGAAGGTGTTGAGGAGTGATTCTCGTTCCAAGCAGTCTGCCAATCAATATAGACGCACAATGGCGCGTCTCTACCCCTGGCTCATAAAACGTGGTAGCCGGATGAGTGTAGCTGTTCAGCTTGGGACAATCGTCTTAGGAACTACCATAACAACGCTAGTTAATTCCCTTGCGCTGCTATCTCCCGTCTGGGCCAACACTGCAACATTAGGGGTCGTGAAAAGCCCGGATAATGAACGGTATTGGTCAGAAATTACCACCCGCTTGCAGTCAACAGGAGTTGACTACTGCATTATTGACTTTTCCAAAGTCCAGCAAATCTCGGATTTGGGAAGCCCTCAACTGCTATTTTTACCCAATATTGAGCGGCTGGAATTGGCGCAATTAACCGCACTCCAAGCATGGATGCGTCAAGGGGGGCGAGTAATTATCACTGGGCCTGTGGGTACACGTTCCCAACCGGAAATTCGTACTCGTTTGCGATCGCTTCTGGGTGCCTATTGGGGTTTTGCCCTAGAAAAACCCTCTCCCGTGGAACCCTCACAAACTCAAAACCAGCCTTGGGTGCGCCAAGCTAGACAAGCTGGCAGTATCTGGGGAGGCGTTGTCATTCCTACCGATTTGAACGCTTCCACTGCTGCCGTCTGGAGTCAGAACGACAACTCACCCGCTGTAGTAACTACAGACCAGTCTACCTTTTTGGGTTGGCGCTGGGGTATGAATGCAGTCGCACCTCCAGCCGTGGATAGTGCTTGGTTGCGATCGATTCTTAGCCGCTACAATCTAACGCCTAGCGAGTCAAAACCACCAGCCAAGCAATCTGCACAGTATTGTGCCCCGTCCCAAAGCTTAACCGCAAATCAGCCTGTAATATCCCTTCCCAATCGCAGCCAACCCTACACTTCGACTCCCACCAAAACACCTTTACCCTCCAGTCGCGTTGCCGAAGTTGACCCCGATGTTGGAGTGGCACCTGCACGAATATTAGTTAATAGTAAGGGCCCACTCACGACAGCACAAGTCAACGTGATGAGTGAGGAGTTAAATAATCTAATTGGTCGGGTTGAAAGTGCCCTACTTGCAGCCAATGCCACCAATAGTAATGTGAATTTACCAACCGATGCTGCTAATGAAAAGTTGAAGGTTGAAAGGTTGAATGTTGAAAATTCAAACCTGCAACCGACTAACCTGCAACCTGCAACCCCCGAACAACTGGTGGCAAAAAACTCAGCGATTAGGGCAGTCGTTGAGGCAAGGATGGGTCTACAAAACTTCCTCAACGCTGTAGCAAAAAAGGACTATAACAGGGCAAGACAGCAGTGGCTGGAAGCAAGACGCACACTTTTAGATAACTACCCCATCGATCGCAAACTGGCTCAACCAGAAATTCGGGCAATTTGGTTAGATCGAAAAACGATCGTTAGTGCCAAATCGGAGCAAGATTTAGCTAAGATTTTCGACAAGCTAGCAGCAGCAGGCTTTAATACCGTCTTCTTTGAAACCGTCAATGCCAGCTATCCCATTTACCCCAGTCGCGTTGCACCAGCGCAAAATCCTTTGGTGAAGGGTTGGGACCCCTTGGCAGCAGCAGTGAAGTTAGCTCATGCACGGGGAATGGAGTTACACGCTTGGGTTTGGATATTTGCCGCAGCCAACCAGCGTCACAATACCATCTTGAACCAACCTGCTAACTATCCGGGCCCGGTGCTAAAAGCGCATCCCGACTGGGCAATATTGGATAAGCGGGGGCGTCTGTTCGATCCAAATAGCAAAAAGGCATTTCTCGACCCCGCCAATCCAGAGGTGCGACGTTATTTGATGGCGCTGTTAGAGGAGATTGCGACGCGCTATGAAGTAGATGGCATTCAACTCGACTACATTCGCTACCCGTTTCAAAACCCTCAGGTGAATCAAACTTATGGTTACGGTAAGGCATCACGTCAGTTGTTCAAGGAATTGACGGGTTATGACCCCATCCGGGTTTTCCCCAATAATCGCGATTTATGGCAAAAGTGGACGGATTTCCGCATTCAGCAAATTGACAATTTTGTTGCTACAGCAGCCAGTCGCCTGCGTCAACAACGCCCCTCTTTAATTCTCTCTGCTGCTGTGTTTCCCCTACCCCGTCCAGAACGCCTACAAAGACTGCAACAAAACTGGGAAACTTGGGCGATTCGCGGAGATATTGACCTAGTGGTACCGATGACTTACGCCTTAGATGCTACGGGTTTGGATGCGCGATCGCAACCTGTACTGATGCAATCACCCCTCAGTTCAGCATTAATTTTACCCGCAATTCGACTATTGAATTTGCCAAATAATGTCGCCTTTGACCAAATTCAACTGTTGCGAGATTCTCCGGTTGGTGGGTACGCCCTATTTGCGGCAGAGAATCTTGATGCTAATTTGCAGAGTATTTTGCAGCGTACTCAAGGTAGGAATTCCTCCTCTGAACCTATCCCTTATCGTCAGCCATTAAAAGCAGCATCAGCTCGTTATACAGCCTTACAGCAGGAATGGAATTTTCTGCTGGCAAACAATCAAATTTTACTTCAGGAACCAACTCTTTCTGAGTGGAGGAAACAAACGGATACCCTCTCGACATTGCTTGAACCACTAGCAAAAGAGCCATCTATGCAGGATTTGCTGTCAGCAAAAGCCTTTTTAGTGTCGTTCCGTTCTCAATTCCAAAGGTGGATGCAAAATCAAAGGGCGACGCAACCCTATCAAGTCCAAGTGTGGGACAACCGTTTGGTAACGATTGAACGCTTGCTGCACTACGGGGAGCAGATGATGTTAAATCAACAGCGGAAAAAGGTTTCGGGACAGCGATAGGCACACAAAGCCTTGAATATTGTTTTATAGCAGATTTCTATTTGGTGCTTTTGCCCAACTGAAGTAGGGGCACCACAATGTTGTCTCTACAACAGAGACTTGCACGAATAAG
>JBFLZA010000339.1:0-9669 GCA_040756535.1 Cyanobacteriota bacterium | reverse complement strand
ACCTTACCCAGGTTCACCCCAATTCTGATAACAGCGATTAGGTTGTGGAAACTTTGCGGAGGAGCGTTCTCATCAGCTTACCGGGAATGGGAGCGGGGAGGAGGGGACTCCATTCGCTGATGTGGCAAAACCGGAGGGCGCAAAGGGCATGAACGATGGCGGTTACGGCGGTTTTGGAGCCGATAACGAGGATTTGCCCAGATTCTTGTTCTGGTTTGGGTGGAGTGGGAGTGGAGGCAGGAGAAGTTTCTTCGGTTTCTGGCAGAGAATCTTTGAACATTTGGTTTACCTGCATTAAGATGCATTAGTTGTTGACATATTGTCAACAACTCAGATTGCCATGAATGCTGACACATTGTCAACATTTACGGGTTTCCCTGCCTCTGACAGAATCTGAGGCATGGGAAAAGCAGGCAAAACGCTTAAACAGGTGTTGGAAACCTACGGCATTAGCCAAAACCAACTGGCTGTCACAATGGGAGTTGACCGCTCAAATGTTCATCGCTGGGTACACGAGCAAAGAGATCCAGCAGGTGATGTGATTGTTGAAATTAAGAACGCGCTCAAGCAGCTAAACCCGGATGCGGCGGAGGATTTTGCCAGGTTATTCTTAGGTGATTGAGATAGATGATGATGCGATCGCGTTTTGGATGGATGAGGGGAGAGTGCGATCGCTCTTCACATCTCAATCAATTTCATCAATCCAGCTTTGAATCGCGCTGAGTAGATTGGGTTGATTGGGTAGAAAGCCTCTCAGGGGGGGGTCAAGGGGTTGGTTGGTAATCCAAGCAATATGTAGCACATCGCTGAGTTTTTGGCAGAAAGTGACTTGTTCCTGATTCGGTTCACACTTGTCCACAATTAAAGCCAAGCTCTGTTTTTGTAGTTGCTTTTTGATTTTGGGAATGAGTCGCTTGAGTTGAGGGGCGTTGCTGACTTCTGGAATTTCTAGCTCATCGGGAAATGCAGTGAGATAAATTTGGTTGCAGAGTTCTTGTGCGATCGCGCTTGCGTCTGTCTCTCCTTCCAGTGCTTGCGCGTTGATGACAATAGGATAGCTTTTTGCAGTGGGTTGCAGTTGAGAGGCAATCTCCGTGAATTGGTTTTCTAAAGCTTGAGCAGTGGGACATTCACCAACGGGGATATTATCAGGTGAGTCTGAAGCGACGGCAGTAGGTTCCTTGTGCCAAGCGTGGTAAAAGTCAGGGTAACTCATGTTTTGGGCGCAGTGCCGAAGGATTTCTTCACAGCATAAGCGGCAATCACGCTGATTTTCATGAGCATGATCTTGCCTATAATTTTTTAAGGCAGTAACGACTTTAGGAAATTTAATAACTGGAAGAATGTCTTTCAATTCCCTAGCAGCCCACTCACAAATTTGACTATCCTGGCTATGACGAAGCAGGTATATTAAAGCATCTATCCATTCATCTTCTCCATATTTAGGTGAATTCTCAACAATGGCTGACCCAATATTTTTATCCTGAGTTTTGTTTAATAACTCAGTTAAAATAGTTACTGCTTCTAGTCGGCTTGGCTGATGTCTCATCAAAACAGCAGCTAATTTCCAACGACTCACTTCATTTGGAGTTTTGTGTAATAGTTCAGATAGATATTCCATGTACTCCTCATTTTCTTGGCAAATTATCCTCGCATCTAAAATCAACATATCAATAGCAAAAAAGTTCTCATCATGAGTAGTGAGCAGGATATCGATGATAGTCTGACAGGCTTCTAGATTACCAGGATTAACTGCCCCTAATCCGTAAGCCACCAAACATCGCATTTCTCGCTCTTGGCTAGACCGTAATTTTTCTGTCAACTCATGAATTAGATCCGGATGACCAGCGCCGATTTTGCATTCTCCTAATAATTCACTTATACACTCTGAAATTTCATCCCTAGTTTTACTAACACGAATTAGCTTGGTTATAGCAAAAATGAGTAATAATTCACAATTTTCAATAAAATACACCTCATCTATAATCTCATTAAGTAGGGTAGGATTATAGGTGGTGTGTACTAGTTCAGTAAATGTGGAAAGTACAAGCGGGTTATCTGGTTCTAAGCATCTTAAACTGCTAGCCGCAGAACAATGAATTTGCTCACTTTGACTAGAATTAAGTATGTCATTCAAAGCTCTGACAGCATCTAAGCTTCCTGTAGCATAAGCTAGCTCTTTAAGAGCTTTGTAACGGGTTTCTTCATTTTGCTCCATATGCAGCAAATGAATTAAATCAGCAACTTCCGCTGGAGTTTTAGGAGTAATTTTAAAGGTAGAATAACGAGGAGAATAATTGCATTCTTTCCTATAATTTATTTCACGTATGCTGGCACTAGCTTGCTTGCGAATTTCCTTATCCTGAGTTGCATTAATTAGTTTATTTAAAACGTCTATTGCTTCTGAATCTTTAGTACCTATTTCACCTAACCAATGAATAGCAATCCAATCAAAAGCTCTACTTCTGCTAGCTATAATTAATTGAACTAGAGTGGCAATCGCCACTGAATTGCCCCTGGCTAAATTAATAAACTTTTCCTTTATTTTTTGCTTGTGTTCACCATTCTCTTGATACATTAATTGGTAACAGTCTTTACTACAAATTACGATAATAACAAATTCGATTATTGCTGGTGAGTTAATAAAATTCTCCCATAAGCACAAAGCTATTTCTAAACGAACTTCATCATCTTTGATAGTTTTTAGTAGATAAACCAAGAGATGGATAGCCCAATCGCGATCAGTTTCTAGCAGTGCAGCTTTAGCTTTTTCATGAGCTAGAGTAAATCTTATCCATTTTCTTGTATTTGTATCGAAATAACCAAAAGCCCTACGAGAAACTTCTATTAAAACTCTAAATGCAAGAGCGCATTCAGGAAACTCTGCAATACCTGCTGCTGCAATAAATATGGCTTGTTGTTTATAAAAACTACTGCATCTAGGCTTAAATTCAACGAGTGCCTTGATAAAGTTCTCTTTCTTCTGAGGTGGCAAATTTTTTCTTCCCAACCACAGCAAAATCACCTCCTTCCATTGCTGCTCAAAAATGCGGTAATTGCCTTGCGTCGGCTCATCAGGTGTGTGATTTAGGAAAACATCCCAATCCTTAACAGCCAACGCAGCAAAATATTCCTGAAACGTAGGATGAAAGAAAGCATAAACTGATTCATGCGGTTTTTCTGCTGTTACACCTACCCGATTTAACCAACCTAAATCAAGCGCCAACTGAAACAACTCTGGATTGGGTTTTTCCAGCATCTCACGAACAAAGCTCTCCCGCAGTCGAAACCGCGAGGTTTGCCCCTCAATCGCTTCTAGCGCTAACTTTCCTAAACCTTGGTTTAATTTATACCGCTGTTCAGGAGCTGTGGGAAATCTCTCTTCTTTCCACTTGTAAATCGCCTCGACGAACTGCTGATAAAGTTCAGCTTTGGTATCAGGTAATTCTCCATCTCCAAGCTGCCAAGTGTAACACAACAACGCCAACAGCAGAGGATTTTTGACTAAATCCTTGATTCGCTTATTTCGCGGTTGTTCTAGAGCTTCACATAATTGATTTCCTAAATCTGGGTTGCTGCGTTTGAACCAATTCCTGATGAATTGTCCAACTTGGTTGGGAGTATTAGCATCGCCATAGCTAAATTTTAAGGTGCAATAGGTATCAAAGCCTTCTAAAGCATTTTTTCCAGCATCCCAAACATTTAGCCGACAGGTCAGCACTACCTGAACATTTTGTATCCAGCCTTGCCGCAGTTGCTTCGCGATGTACTCCAAAGGGCTATCTACTGCCATTTCATCCGCCCCATCTAGCAGTAGCCAAACTCGACCGCTTTTGAGCTGCTGCCTCAGCGAAGCTTTCCATTCCTCCGGTGCTGCTTCTGGATCTTCCGCTGCATCTCGCAGCCAATCTTCCATCAAATACTGGTTAAGCGATTTATTGCCAATCGCTCCCAGAGAAATCAAAATTGGCACATCTGCGTCAGTATTGTTTAACACCCAATCCGCAATCTTCTGCTGGAACGTAGATTTGCCAGCTCCTGGTTCTCCGATGATGGCTAGGCGTCGCCCTTTGCTGTTTCCTTGCTCATGCCCTCGCTTCAGGACTTGCTCAAAAAATTCATCGTTTTGATACTTGTTCGTAATTTTGGTTTCTTCCTCAGTAGGTTCGTATAGCTTTGAGCCTTGCTCTGGGGAATCATTATCCTTAAGTTTTTCCCGTTTTGGGCGATCTACCAACCCTAAAGGCACATAGATTTCATCTTGCTCAAACTCCATCCCATCGTTGCGCGTGAGCGGATTGGTTGTGAGCGATCGCTGGTTCTGAGCATCCAGCATGGCGCGGCAAACCTTCCGCCAGTCGGGAAAATTTGCACTAAAAGAATTCTGCTGCTGTTCTGAAGTGTCGCCAGGTGGATACCACCCATCAACTATATCTGGAGGCTCTAAATCTAAGACTTTAGCGATCGCTTCTATACCATCTTTTTGAATCTTATTTCCCCATTGCGGATTACACAGCCGTTTAACTCGATCCAAGCCTACATCTGCTTCCTCTGCAAGCTTTTCCTGGGTGTAACCCTTCTGACGCATTCTTGCCTCTAGCTTTTTAAGCCCTTCACTGCTAGCAAGAAAACCTCGGCGTCTACTCTTTTGAGTCATGGCAGTAGATTGATTTACTCAGAGCCACTAATACCTTAGTGAACTTCCAAGGTTATGTGAAAGCGCTGATAAATGCGGATAAGTGATTTTAAGCATTTTCATAACTGCACTTACTATCTCTGTTTGCTGCTGATTCACCTCAATATTCTCGAATTATCGAGCGATGCACAAAGCACTATGGACACGAGAAAACAAAACAACCAACCCCTTCCCCACTACTACGCCAAATCCGCTTGGGAAAACGGCATTGGATATCTTGTCGATTCTCGTAGCATTCGCCTCCCAGGTATAACCAGCATCCTGAAAGCTACCAAATCTCCCCAAGAGAAAGCACAACTAGCAAATTGGCGTCAGCGAGTCGGAGAATCTGAGGCTAACCGGATTTGCAAAACATCACGCGATCGCGGCAATCTCATCCACCAACTAACTAAAAGCTACCTCCTGGGTGAGTCCTTCTCTTGTCCTGACTCCATCAAACCCTACTGGGAAAACCTGTTACCCATTCTGCAAGACATCCATGATGTCAGACTAATTGAAGGCAACATTTTTCACTACTACGAAGGCTATGCAGGTAGAGTTGACTGCGTTGCCAGTTATCACGATATACCCTGCGTTATTGAATTCAAATCAGCAGACAGGATTAAGCGCCTCTACGATGAACCGTTGCAAATAGCCGCTTATTGTGGAGCATTGAATCGACAGTACGGCGTGAAGTACGGAGTAAGCCTCAATCACGCTCTCCTGATTGTTACCACTCCTGATGATGTGAGTTTAACTTGGTTTGACCCTGACGAAGTGATGGACTACTGGCACCACTGGCAGCAACGAGTGGCACAATTCTGGAAGCAACAAAAAGCGATCGCCTAAACCCAAATACTTCTTACCAAACTCCCTCACCAATGCTCCAAGTGAGGGAGTGAGAACTGAAGCTGAACTAATGCATGATTCTGCGATCGCGCAATATCCAATTACCCGCTATCACCTTACTGACAAAAACCTAAATTGCTTTCTTCCTCTGTCAGCAATCCATTAGAAACCCAACCCCTAGCCGGTGAAGAAATTTCTACCCATTTACGCACCTCATCTCTTTTCTCCGATGCAGGATTAGCACTCAGAGTGACTCGTCCTAAATAAGCTACCCTACCCAGTCGAGCAGATGCGGTCGTGGGTTCTCGACGAATCACTAAACCTTGCGGCGGTCGAGCAACTCGACGGCAAAGGTCTGTAGTTGAAGAAGTTGAAGGAGTTTCAGTGGTGTCTGTAGTACTGACTCCAGTACTAGCGCTACAAGGCTTCAGATTGACAGCTTGCACATACCCTTCCACAGGAGCATTGATGCGAATAAAGCCCCTGTTACTCACCCGATTATCCGCTAACGTAACTTCTGCATTGGGAGATAGCAGTTGTAACGCCTCACTCGTCGTATTAGCCTCGCTGAAGACGGGCATTTGCAGTTTAGTCGCACGGCACTGTCCCGTCAGTGATGCTTGTGCCAATTTCACGCTTGCTTGAGAAGGTGTGATGTCAGTTTGTGCGATCGCAGAATAACTCATCCCAGTCGTTGCGATCGCGATTACCGCCAACACAGGAACAGATTGTACTAAACGCATTGTTTTCATATAATGTCAACTCCTCGCTGACAGATTTAATTTTGAGTGATAGCGTAAATCCTACAATTTCTACGGCTCAACTGAAACAGCAGTGCCCCCGTGCCTGCCCCCAAACCCTGGCGGGGCAACCACGGGAGGATTGCCCCTACCATTAATGAATCGGCGCTCTAGAGGGCAACGTCAGCTAAAATGCGATCGCTTCTACAATTTTCAGCTTTTTCTAAATTCCACCGATTTTCTAACCAAACTATCCGGACGCAGCAAAAAATCTCTGAAAGAAGAAAAAAGAAAGGTTAGATGAAATAAGCTTTATGCCTGATTATCAATGGAAGCTGACGATTGTAGAGCGCAACCTCTCGCTCTTTAATTGGATGAAGCTAATGCCAGAAGCGCAAGAGCGAATGTTAGAAGAAGCTGACGAATTGATGGGAGAGTTGCCTCTACCCCACAAACAGCAGTTGCTCGCATTGCTGGAAACGCTTTACAACCATGTAGACGAAGATTTTCAGCGTCAAATCAGCCAGATTTTGAGTCATCACTCTAGTACTGAACTCAGAAGCACATCAAAACTGCCCATTCAGAACAACACCCTCTCCTCTGATTTCCTCCAGCTAGTGCGTGGACATTACATGGAATCAGCCAGTTAGGACAGTAACAACGAACGTAAAAGAGCGATATTGACCTTTCCCATTATAGAGAAACGTTAGGGATAGCTCTGGTGGGTGCCCTACAATCCGTTGAACGGCTCACCATAAGACCTGTCCCTACACAACTTCCATCGTAACGGTGTCATACCAAAAAAAGCGATCGCTCATTTCCCTAAATTCAACCTGTTACGGAATGCTCCCTATCGCTCTTAATCCAAAATCATCCCTCTTAAATCACTCTCGCCAGAGAATATTTAGCACTTTTTAATTTTGTAGAGGAAAAGCTTGATTGCCTAAAAAATGTGGTGAGACTATAACAATTTTGTATACTCTCCACTGGTCAGTTTTTCCCTGTAGAGTGGGCACTTTCTCCCGCCGATTGAAACCTCAATCACAACTTTTCTAGATACTGCCCACCTGAAGAGCATATTCGTATTTTTCTCTGACCAGAGTCACAAAAAAGGGCTTTTAGAGTCACAAAACAATGCTGCGGCAGATTACAACCGGGAAGATTGGAATGAATTCATAATTTCTTCATACGGAAATACCCTGCCTTCACAAATTATTCATCTTCATTTTCTAGGATGGGGTACGGTGACTGGAATGTTAGACGAGACAACCAACATGCCTGAGTATCAATGGAAGCTGATTATCGTAGAACGCAATCTATTGCTTTCTAATTGGTTGACACTGCTTCCAGAAGCACAAGAGCAGATGTTATGGGAAGCTAATGAGTTGATGGGAGAATTGCCTCTACTCGATAGACAGCAATTGCTGACCTCCTTAGAAACGCTTCAAGACCATACAGAAGGAGATTTATTACAGAAGGTTCAGCAGATTTTAAACAGTCAGTTAATCTTCGATATCAGAAAAGCGCTTGAGTTGAATATTCAGAGGACAACCTTTTCAAATGATTTAGAAACGGTTTTGGTAGAAGCCACAAAATAGGATAGGAACAAGAGGGGGCGTACTTTTTCGCCCCCTTAACATTAGAGCCTAACTTGAAAATAAGGCAGAAGGCAGAAGGGATAAGAATTTTCATTCCGCGAGTTGTGCGTTACCACGCATGGCGTCTAATCTGAAAATTGACGCTCCGGACACGGAGACGGGGGACGCTCCAGAAAATGTGCTAAGTATGAATGCAACTTGGTATTAGGCTCCATAAAACTCTTATCTTCTTAGGGAAGAGTGAAAAACCAAGTTAAATCACACCCATTTAAGCCGCAGATACCTGTAATCCCTTAAACCAATTATCCAAATCAGCCAGAGCGCGATCGCTATATGCCCCATACCGCTCTTGCTTATTCTTAATTTTCATCGGCAACGGCGGCAAAATCCCAAAATTTGGTGGCATGGGTTGGAAATGCTTGGGTGATGCTGAACTGATGAACTCAAATAGCGCTCCCATCATCGTAGTTGGCGGCAGCGTTACCCCTTCTAATCCCAAGACCAACCGCGCCGCATTCGTCCCCGCTAACCAACCGCCAGCAGCAGCAGCCGTGTAGCCTTCTGTACCCACCAATTGACCTGCTGCCAGTAAAGTAGGACGTTTCTTGAACTGTAGCGTAGAATACAGCAATTCTGGGGAATTAATGAATGTGTTGCGGTGCATCACGCCCATCCGCACAAACTCCGCATTCTCCAAACCCGGAATTAGGCGAAATACCCGTTTTTGCTCACCCCAGCGCAGATTCGTCTGGAATCCTACCATATTCCATAACTGACCCGCTTTATCTTCCTGCCGCAGCTGGATCACGGCATAGGGGCGTTTTGAACTTGGGATTAAATCATTTTGATCTTCGGTTTTGGTGCGCGGATCGGACAGTCCCACTGGTTTGAGGGGGCCGTAGCGCATGGTATCTTCTCCCCTACGCGCCATCTCCTCAATCGGAAGGCAACCTTCAAAGAATTTGGCAGTTTCTTGCTCAAAATCCTTCAATTCTGCTTTTTCGGCTGCACACAGTTCCTGCCAGAAGTGGAGATACTGCTCCTTGTTCATCGGACAGTTGAGATAAGCGGCTTCCCCTTTGTCATAGCGAGACGCCATAAAAGCAATGTCTTGATTAATCGATTCCCCGACAACAATGGGGCTTGCGGCATCAAAAAAGCTGAAGTATTCCATGCCTGTGAAGCGTTGCAAGTCTTCAGCTAATGCAGGTGTTGTCAGGGGGCCAGTGGTCAATACTACCACTCCCTCGGTAGGGATTTGCTGCACGTCCTCCCGCCGCAACTCAATCAGAGGGTGATTGGCGAGTGTTTCGGTTAATTCACTGCTAAAGACAGCCCGATCAACAGCAAGTGCTCCACCGGCTGGAACCGCGTGTTCATCGGCTTTGCGGATAATAACTGATCCAAGGCGACGCAGTTCTTCATGCAACAAACCGGAAGCGCGATCGCTCGATAGTGCTCCAAAGGAATTACTGCATACCAGTTCTGCCAGTTCTCCGGTGTGATGAGCAGGACTCATGCGTACCGGTCGCATCTCATGTAGCACCACTGGCACACCCGCATTAGCAATCTGCCATGCTGCTTCTGTACCAGCTAGCCCTCCACCGATGACATGAATCACTTTTTCCATCATTAATCCTCCACAATCCCGTTTCTTAGAGGGATAAAAATTCTCTCATCACAAGCCGACTTTATCCTGTACCTGCCTCCAAGACGATAGCTTTCCTAAAATGAGCCAAGCACGCTACTCTTGTGAATCATCAATCATGCCAGGGTCAATTAGGGTAACATCAAATGGATCAATTGG
>JBFLZA010000338.1:0-9688 GCA_040756535.1 Cyanobacteriota bacterium | reverse complement strand
AAGGACTAGACGTTACCACGGATTCACCCGAAACCATTGCTGCCATTAATCGCTATATCGACCAAACCCTGGCTTACGGTAAGGATGCCGTAGCGATTTTCTCAGGAATTGAAGCCGATCCAAACTGTGCGATCGCTAACGCTTATGCGGCAGCATATTACCTTTACCACGAAAAAGCCGAGTCTCATCGCCAAGCCTTGGTTTATCTACAAGCGGCTAAAAAGGAGAAAGACAGAGCAACTGAACGGGAAAAGCTTTATATTTCGGCTGTTGAAGCTTGGGCAGCAGGTACAATCAATAAAGCGATCGCTTACCTGGAAGTCCTGACCGAAAAATTCCCTCGTGATTTGGTTGCTGTCCAAAGGGGACAATATCACTATTTTTATCGAGGGAACGCAGAAGCATTGCTCCGCATTGCTGAAAAAGTTTTACCTGCTAACCGGGACAATCACTACTTATGCGGCATGATTGCCTTTGGTTTGGAACAGTGCCACCGCTATGAAGAAGCTGAAGCGATGGGGCGACTAGCAACTGAAATGAACCGCAATAACCCTTGGGCACACCATGCTGTTGCTCATGTGCTGGAAATGCAGGGACGACTAGACGAGGGCATTGCTTGGATGGAAAGCCTCTGTGATACTTGGGAGAATTGCAATTCCATGCTGTACACCCACAATTGGTGGCACATCGCTCTTTATTACTTAGAAAAAGAAGAGTTTGAAAAAGTACTATCCCTCTATGACACTCATGTCTGGGGTTGTGCTGGGAAAGACTCATCCCAAAGCCTCATTGATGCGATTCAGGTGTTGTTGCGGCTGGAATTAAGAGGGGTAGATGTGGGCAAGCGCTGGCAGAAAGTCGCCTCTCACCTGACGACGCGAATTCATGAACACACCCTACCCTTCCAAGATTTGCACTATATATATGCACTCGCTAAGGTGGGACAAGCCGAACGGGTGACCGAGATGCTATTGAGTATACAAGCGTATGCTAAGGTAGCTGACCCCTCAGTTTCTAGAATATGGAATGAAGTCGCCGTACCAGCAGCGCGAGGAATGGCTGCCCATGCTCAAGGAAAATGGGAACGAGTCATTAGCGAACTCGCTTCCGTCTTGCCCCGTTTGTATACTATTGGAGGTAGCCATGCTCAACGCGACCTGTTTGAACAAATCTATCTTGATGCATGGTTGCGTGCCGAGCAAAACCATGAAGCACTCAAACTTTTAGAAAAGCGTTTTGCCGCCCGTCGCTATATTCCCTTGCTTCAGTGTGAATCCACTCAGCCATCTAACTTGGAGGGAGTAGTACGGTTGCCTAATGGGAAGACAACAGATGAACCCACGGCTCCCCTTGCCAAGGAAGAAAATAGAGCCAATGCAATTGTCGCCGTAAAGTCGAGAATTACCATCTCAGACCTCCGGGGTACTGCGACCATACCCAGGCGATCCTGACAAGGGGACGCTGCGGACGCGGAGAGCATAGAATACAGTAGGGCACGGCGACGCTAAGCCCCTACAAACCATTTGTATTCCACTCAATTGAGAACTGCTGTACGCAGCTTTTTGAGGACTTTCTCGCCACAATTAGAGCAATTTTGTGATGTGAATTTTATTATCAGGATGTGTTGTGGAACGGCTCTTATTTCATAGCATCATGTGGCGACGTATTTGACCGTTCTCCGACATCCCAAGAAAATCATGAGCAACATCCATGCTAGAAACTCAAAAAAGCATTTCAGACTGGCTTTCGTAACGCTATTTGCGGCTGCCTTGGCTATTGCGATCGCGGCTGCCCCTGCTTGGGCACAAGAATCTGCGAATACAGCAGGGTTCAATCCTCAAGAATGGTTGCGAAATGCCTTGCAGTGGATTGATAATCTTGGTGCGATCGCGCCAATCGCATTTATCCTACTCTACATCTTCGCCACTGTCGCGTTCTTACCCGGTTCCGTTGTCACCCTCGGAGCGGGCGTTGTTTTTGGCGTCGTGTTAGGCTCATTCTACGTTTTCATTGGCGCAACGATAGGAGCCACTGCTGCTTTCCTCATCGGACGTTATTTAGCACGAGGCTGGGTTGCTAAAAAAATCGAAGGCAACAAAAAATTTCGAGCGATTGACGAAGCGGTGGGAAAAGAAGGACTCAAAATCGTTCTATTAACGCGACTTTCTCCATTATTCCCGTTCAACCTATTGAACTACGCCTATGGCATCACGGGAGTTTCTCTCAAAGACTACGTTATCGGTTCTGTGGGCATGATTCCTGGAACAATTATGTATGTCTACATTGGTTCCTTAGCTGGCAGTCTTGCCACGGTTGGTACTGAAGCTCAACCCGCAAACTCCACTGTGCAATGGGCGATTCGGATTATTGGTTTTATCGCAACTGTCGCTGTAACACTTTATGTGACTAAAGTAGCTCGCAAGGCTTTAGAAGAAGAAGTTTTAGAGCCGGAGGACAATCCAACCAAACCCATCAATCCGAGTTAAGTAGGTGGGCATTAATATTTGTCGTTGAGGCAAGGCTCCAAGGCAGAAGGCACAAGGCAGAAGGTAGAAGGCACAAGGAAAGAGGGGTTTATACTTTTTATATTTGTTGACATACCTGCATTTATTTGTGTCTACCTACTTATAAAATAACTGAAATATAACATTTAATTTTAACAATTTAGTAGTAATAAAGTATAGAATTAAGCAGGGGTAAAAGCAGCAATAACATCCAAAAAAATAACAAAGATCATTTAAAGGTATCTTTTTAAGAGCATAACATTCCTTCAAGATTGCTCAAAAACCTCTGCGTTCCTTTGCGAAAACCTCTGTGACCCTCTGCGTTAAAAAACAATCCCAAAACTAACAGAATTAATATCCATTTTCCTACTAAAATTACACATACAACCAATTATTAGCCTTTAAAAAAACCAATCATGTCAAACTCAGCATTTAAAAAAGTAACAGTTCCACCAATGGATGAACATAACCAAAAACTAGTTTCCTATGTTCATCCCCCCGATTGGACTAATCCTCAATCCGCCGATTGTTACGACTTAGTTGTGATTGGGGCTGGCACGGCTGGGTTAGTGGTAGCAGCAGGTGCAGCAGGTTTAGATGTAGGTTTAAAAGTCGCCTTGGTTGAAAAGCATCTCATGGGTGGAGACTGCTTAAATGTCGGTTGCGTCCCTTCAAAATGCATTATCCGTTCTTCTCGTGTGGTTGGTGAGATGCGGGATGCCGGACTTTTTGGCGTTCACCCTCCAGAACAAATTGAAGTCAATTTTCCGGCAGTAATGGAACGGATGCGGAAGCTTCGGGCAGGAATTAGTCATCACGATTCTGCTCAACGTTTCCAAAAACTTGGCATTGATGTCTTCTTAGGAGAAGGTCATTTTTTACGGAATAACAGCATTGAAGTAGGAGATAAAACTCTCCGGTATAAAAAAGCCGTCATTGCTACGGGGGCTAGAGCTGTACGACCTTCAATTGCAGGGATTGAAGAGGCGGGTTTTCTTACCAATGAAACCGTTTTTTCACTCACCAAACGTCCCGAACGCCTTGCTGTAATTGGAGGTGGCCCTATTGGTTGCGAATTGGCTCAGGCTTTCCACCGCTTGGGATGTAAAGTAATTCTGTTCCACCAACATTCTCATCTCTTAAATAAAGAGGATACTGATGCCGCAGAAATTGTCCAGAATGTCTTCATTCGGGAAGGAATCGATTTAGTGCTAAATTCCCAGATACAGCGTGTAGAAAAGACTCACGAAGGCAAGACAGTTTATTACACCTGTAATGGCACCAAACAGTCAGTTACGGTTGATGAAATTTTAGTGGGTGCGGGACGTGCGCCTAATGTTGAAAATTTGAATTTAGAAGCGGTTGGGGTAGAATACGATCGCAAAGGGGTTAAGGTGAATGATTACCTCCAAACAGCGAACCCTAAAATTTATGCTGCTGGCGACATCTGCATGAACTGGAAGTTTACTCATGCCGCCGATGCCGCTGCACGAATTGTGATTAAGAATACTCTGTTTTCTCCGTTTGGATTGGGACGTTACAAACTCAGTAATTTAGTGATGCCTTGGGTAACCTATACTGATCCAGAAATTGCCCATGTGGGGATGTACGAACATGAGGCACAGAAAGCGGGAATTGAAGTGAGTACGATTAAGATTCCTTTTAGTAGTGTAGACCGAGCGATCGCAGATGGTGAAGAGGAAGGGTTTGTCAAAATTCACCACAAGAAAGGTTCCGACCAAATTTTGGGGGCGACGATTGTTGCTCGTCATGCGGGTGAGATGATTAGCGAAGTGACTACGGCAATTGTTAACAAGGTCGGTTTGAACGGGCTGTCTAGTGTAATTCATCCCTATCCTACTCAAGCTGAAGGTATCAAAAAGGCGGCAGATGCTTATCGCCGTACACTGCTTACACCAACCTCGAAGAAAATTTTGGGATTGCTCACAAAGTTGTCTTAACGCTTCGCAGATAAAGGCATAAATGTCAACAATATCGCCCCAGGCATGGTGCTAACACCTTTCAATCAACCAGCCAAAGATGACCCGGAAGTTTGGGAAAAGCAGGTGCCAGGCTTGTATCGTCTGAAATTTGCTGCAAAACATTCAGGCAGATTTCTAATTGTTCTGGAGAAATATCCATTAGGCATCCCACCAAGGGTAATATGAGTGATAACTAAAAGCTCCTGTCGATTTACTAATTATTATATGCTTACTGTAAGGATCAGTTTTTCCATGGGTTAATAAACCTACAGTCCAGGAATCATCATTTTCTATAACAATGTCTATATCATATTGATAAAGTATTCTGCCTAGTAAATCTAGAGCCATTTGAATCGCTAATTCTCTGTGTACAGTTCCTACTCCTTGCTTATACCAAACTATTCGCTTTAATACCTCAACCCATTCCTTTATTTCCTCTCGTTGAGACTTCTTAGCGAACGAAATTGCTCGATTTGCAATTTGTATTGCATCCGGTTTGTGATATAAAAAATTTTCTTTAATATAGAAATCCATTATGTCTAAAATATATTGGGATTTAGGACAGCATCTGTCCTCAGCTAACTCAAACAGAAGCGGAAAGAAAATTTCATTACCTAGAATAAGATCCTCATCTTGGTGAAGAATCATATCTTCGTCATAAGCCCATTGGCGTATCACTGAGTCGTCATCGTCATTGCTGTAACCAGGATAAAAGTACTTACCCATATAATTGAGACTCCTAACTAGCCTCTAATCGATAACTAAGCAGTCCAAACTTGGATTTTTGTATAAACATTTACTGAAATGCATGAGTTTAAGACTGTATAAGCCTTTTTTCCTTCTGCCTGCCTGCACTAGACTACGGATTTGGTATCAGATGCTACGCAGTGCTTTCACCGGATCGAGTTGACTGGCTCGTAATGCCGGGAGAAAACCAGCACCCACTCCCACCAACAAGGCTGAACTCAAGGACATAACTGCAATACTGCTTTCAAATTCATAAGGCAACTGAAAGGTATTGGTAACTACCACGGTTAAGCCATGCACAGTAACAATTGCAGAAATTCCTCCGAATAGGCTCAATAGCACCGCTTCTAAAATAAATTGCAGCAAAATATCGGTTTGAGTTGCTCCAATGGCTCGTCTTAATCCAATTTCTGGGGTACGCTCCATTACCGCTGAAACAGTAATGTTAGCAATGCCCACTCCACCAATCAGGAGCGAGATGACTCCGACTGCGGTTAATCCTCGTGACGCCAGTTCTAACGTTTCTTTTTGCTGAAGAATATCCTCAACATTGCTCCACGTATATAAATTTGAGCCAGGAAAGCGTTGCTTCAATAGTTGCTTTGCTTGCTCTTCTATCCGTTTGATGTCTTCAATTTTGCTGGGGCGCATTGAGATGGATTTAATTCCCTGATTGCCTGTCATGGCACTATGGGTTGACATTGGTATCAACAGTTCTCCTTTGGGTTCATCCCCCTCAACCCTTAACTTAGTCTCCATCACTCCAATGACGAGAAAGGGGTTTTGTCCGGTAAAAATGAGCTGACCGATCGCATCTTGACCTTGAAAAAGTTGCCGTGCTAAAAACTGATCAATGATGGCTACAGGTCGGTAATTGTCAAAATCAGTCACTGTAAAAGGGCGACCGACTAACACCCGTCTACCTGTAGTCTGCAAGAAGTCTAGGGAAACAGAGTGAATTTCCGGCTCGGCTTCTTGACCTTGAAATACGGTTTGAGAAGGAATTTCCCACACATAATTCGAGGCACTGATAGCTTGCAACCCTCGCAACCGTTGTCGCAAAAATTCCATGTCTTCTAACTTTGACTCTCTGCCTTCTACTCCCCATAAGGAAACAGAAACTTGAGGTGCATCTCGTTGGGCTAACTCTTTGGCAATTATGGCTCGACTGATACTACCAACTTGAAGCGTTGCACTCACTGACGCCACACCCATAAACACTCCCAATGTCGTTAGAGCAGAACGTAAAGGGTTACCGCGTAGGGAGTTAAGGGAGAGAGAGAGGAGATTGAAGAGTGAAAGGCTCATGTTTTAAGCTGTCGTTCTTACAAGTTGCATATCGTGAGGAAAGGGGAAAGGGGAAAGGGGAAAGGGGAAAAGGTATATAAATTAAGCCTTTCGCTTTTTTTACCCTCATCCGATACAGTGCAAAGTATACGCAAGGGCAGCTTAGTCAGTAGTCTTAACGCAATCAAACATCTGTGTAAATCTCGCTATTGGTGATTTCAACTCTTGTGATGATGAATTCTCAACCTCAAAGGATTACTGAGGACTTTTAGATGGAGGAGAACTCAAGTCAGGAGGATTCGATTCAGGAAGGACTGGCATTCCAGGTTTGAGAGCAGTATCAGGTGGAGGTAGTATAACTCGATCGCCCGATCGCAAACCCGTTTTCACTTCTACACTGGTGGCTCCCTCTAACCCTAGAATGACACTTCGCTTTTGAGCTTTGCCGTAATCATCTCGAATCCAGATAAAGGGGGGAGATTCAGAGCGATCAATGGCTGAAGGGTCTACAACAAGGACGTTTCGCCGCTGATCGTGAATAATTTCCACACTAACTTGGCTACCTGGAATTAAGGTGCCTGTTGGTGCATCAAGCTTTATGATCGCAGGGACTTTAGCTTGCGCCGATTGGCGACGAGATGAGCTTTGAGTTTCATCAGGTGCGATCGCTTGAGGATAAATGCTCTTGACTCGTCCGCTAAACAGCTTAGCATCAGGCCCGATCACCTTAATCCGAGCTTTTTGGTTCACTTCAACTTTAGCCGCATCCAACGTGGATAGCTGTAGCTTCACCAGTTCTTGTGCTGGGTTGCCCAATGTCAGCAAAACGTCCCCAGGTTTCACCCCATCCCCATCTTTGACATTAAGGTCGAGAACCATCCCTGAAATGGGTGCTGTGACGATGTTATTTTGCAATTGCTGTTGAATGCTTTCTTGCTCCACCTGAAGGCGCTGAAGTTCTCGACTGTTGGTGTTCGCTTCTGAACGAGCCTCTTGCAGTTGAGATTGAGCGTCCAATACCTTGTCTTGGAGTTGAGTGGGCCGTTTTCCCTCAGCTTGAAGGCGCTGGAGTTCGAGCGTTTCGGTGTTGACGGTGGTTAAAGTATCACGCACTGCAAACTCTGCATTGCGGACTTGTTCTTTTTGCTCTTGGAGTTCGTTACCGGGGATGAAGCCCTTTTGCGCCAAAACTTCGAGTTGCTGTAGTTTTTGCTTTTGTGCCTCTAGCTTTTCTTGAGCTTCTGCAACCTTTTGCTGGCTGCGTTCCAAGATGAGTTCCTGCTTGCGAATCAGAAATTGTTGGCTGACGGGTTCTTTGAGTTCTTCTTGAGCTAATGCAAGCTGTTCTTGGGCTTCTGTAACCTTTTGGCGGCTGCGTGTCAGTTGGAGTTCTTGTTTGCGAATCTCCAAGTTCTGGTTATCGAGGTTCGTTTCTCGCTGTTGGCTGCGGAGAATGAGCAATTTTTGACCGAACCGAATGCGATCGCCTACTTTTACCAGCACCTGATCCACTGTAACTTCTCCTGGAGACTTCAACTGCTGTTGGCCTCCCAGTTCAACCGTACCGCTTTCATTAATCGCGAGTTCTACATTGCCCTGCTTTACGGTAATCAAACGTACAGCAATAGGCTGAGTCGATTGATGAAGCGTCTGGCCATAAACTAGCCAACCTCCGGCACTGACTACAGCTAATGCCCCTGACAAGGCTAGCCAGCGAACTCCGGATTTGAATTTCTGTTTTTCCTGAAGCTCTAGCATCAAAACTTTATCCTCTCCAGGAAGCTGTGACAAGCAGCGACTTGCAAGGAGGTATATGATAGAGCGCTGGTAACTCAAATCGTCTTTCTTCCGGATGTTGCATTGTATCTGGCAGGGGTGGACACACCATCTCCAAATGCTATTCCTTCCCAACCTCTTCGGCAAGCCACCAAAAGTAGTGTCTTGGTGGCGCTCCCACATATAAAGGGTATTGACGCTTCGGAATCAGGGTAACGAGAGGGCTGAAAGCAGTATGAAAAATAAAAATCTCAACTAATTTGGCAATTTTGATCAAGGTAACAATGCGTTTTTTTTCGTAAAATTAAACAAAAATTTTAGCCATTTTGACTTTAACTCTGTAAGATTATTGTTTTCCCCCTTACAGCAGTAGAGTCGCAATCTGAATGTCTTTGGGAGCCTGTATGAGCAGGACAGCAAGATTGCGTGGGAGATTGTTTCCGTTCATTAACTCTTGGAAATAAATGCTCTAGAAACAATTAATCAGCACTACTACTGACGTAGTGAAAATGATATTTGTCAGAATTCTATTCAATCCTTTGGAGTGAAAGTACCATGAAACAATTCACAAGCAGCACAGGTTGGTTGTTATCAGTGGTTCTTTGTGCGATCGCACCTTGGGGCAGTATACTTTTGACGACAGGAAACGCCCAAGCACAAATTAGCCCAGAACCCAATTCTCAAACAACCATTAACCTCAACGGCAATACCTTTGACATCACTGGAGGTAACCTAGCTGGCACTGGAGCTGAGCAGAATCTTTTCCATAGCTTCCAGCAATTTGGACTTAACGCTGGACAAACTGCCAATTTTGTGTCTAATCCTAATATCCGCAATATCCTGGGGCGGGTTATGGGTGGCGAGCAGTCTGTAATTAATGGACTGATTCAAGTCAGTGGCGGACAGTCTAACCTGTTTTTGATGAATCCCGCCGGAATTATTTTTGGTGCAGGCGCAAGCTTGAATGTGCCTGCCAGCTTCACTGCCACTACAGCAACAAGTATTGGTTTTGGCGATAACTGGTTTAACGCCACTGGTAATAGTGACTATTCATCGCTAGTTGGTACTCCCAGTCAGTTTGCCTTTACAACATCACAACCTGGGTCGATTGTTAATGAAGGAAACTTAAACGTGCAGCAGAGCAACCTAACTCTATTGGGAGGTACGGTTGTGAATACGGGGCAAGTTTCAGCACCGGGCCAGGTTATGCTAGCAACTGTTCCAGGTGAACGTTTGGTGCGTATTATCCAGCAGGGAACACTGCTGAGTTTGGAGGTTGAACCTTTGACATCAGCCACCACTCAGCCTGGAACTTGGGAACTTCCCGTACTGTCTTTGCCAGAACTCTTGACAGGAGGTGGAGTTGTCAATGCCACAGGGTTGACGGTGAAC
>JBFLZA010000337.1:0-9691 GCA_040756535.1 Cyanobacteriota bacterium | reverse complement strand
GCTCATTTAATAACTTATTTCATTGCTTATGAAGCACCGCGATTGGCTTCGCCTCAACAAAGAAGGCGAACATATTTGTGCGGCTCTGAGACAGCAGGGTTATCAATGCTGCAAACAAGTCCGCCGCCTTTCCTGGAAAGTCATCAAAGAAAATAGCTCCTATGTGCTGACTTGGCTACCCGCACCCAAGAGCGATTGGAACCTGCTGCCTAACGATACCAATCCAGCACGGGAAAAAATTTGGGCAGTTGTGCAAAGTGCCCTCGCCCCCAAACCCGAAGCCCTCGCCACCCCAAACCCAGTTCAACAGCAAGAAGATTGGACACGTCCTTGGGCGATTGTCCGGCTTTTACCCGACGCTCGTCGCTACACCGTAGCAAGGTTTGCCAATCGCCAAGATGCACAGGACCATCTTAGGTTTCTGCATCGGTTCATGCCAGTGGCTGACTTTGAAGTAGTTTTTGATGTACCCGACTCCCCAAACAGCTTGGCAACGCCGAGTAAATCAACATGACCGATAAAGACTATCTCATCGAAAAGCTTTTAGCCGGAGTAGAGACTTGGAACCAATGGCGGGCAGAACACCCGACTCAAGACCAAGAGCGATTGGATCTCACCGGCGTCAATCTCAGTGGAGCCAATCTGTGTGGAGTTGATTTGAGTGAAGTGGACTTAAGTGAATCTTTTTTGAGTGGAGCCGACTTGAGTCAAGCTAAATTGTATGCGGCCTGCTTGACTGGAGCCAACTTGAGCCATGCCAATCTCAGCGGTGCCGTATTAAATGGTGCCCTCTTCACCCTCGCTGACTTGAGCGGTGCGTCCTTGAGCAGCGCTGACCTGCGCTCTCCCGGTTTTCTGTTGTCCGACTGCCTTTATCAGTTACGTCGCGCTTCCTTCGACGCCATCGTGAAGGCGATGCGAAGGCACGATTTAATCCAAACCTACCTGCTGAAGGCTAATCTCTATCAGGCTGACTTGCGTTCGGCTCACCTACAAGGTGTGATGTTTCATCAAGCTAACCTCAGAATCGCCAATCTGCGTGGGGCTGAGATTTGTAAGACTGACTTTCAGGAAGCCGACCTGAGCGGTGCTGACCTGCGGGGTGCCTGCATCACCTACATCAATTTACGTCATGCTGTCATTACCAGACAAACCAAAATCAATGATAGATGGCGTCGCATTTCGTTTTTGCAGTCTGATAATGTCAAGAAGCCCTACCACTGGGAAGGCGCTCAACTCAGGTGTGCGGATTTAGATGCAGTAGACCTTTCTGGGGCGCTTTTGCCATATGCCGACTTGCGCGGAACTCATTTGAGATATGCCAACTTGGTGGGTACGAATCTGGATAAGGCTCGGACGGAGGGTACGGATTTTGAGGGGGCTAAATATAGCTGTGACACGATTCTGCCCACGTTGAGTCGGCTGCAACGGCAAAGCCTGGTTTGGGTTGAATCTCCACCTCAACCTGTTAACAAAGAGGTGATTGTTGACCTAGAGAGCCTCAAAGACGAACGGCAAAGAACTAATGTTGTTCGTGTTAGGAGAAAAGACCAACAAAAGTTTCGGGATATGTTAAAAGAAGCCTTCTTTTGCAAGTGTGCGATTACTCAATGCGATGTGGAGGAGGCAATGGAAGCTGCTCACATTTTTCCTTACCGAGGCCCCAAAACGGATTGTGTTTGGAATGGAATTTTGTTGAGGCTGGATTTACACAGGCTGTTCGATTCTTATTTGCTAACGATTGACCCGCTTGAGGGTCAAGTCTACTTGGAGGAGAGCTTGATGAATAGCTATGGGCAGTATGCCAACACTCGAATATGTTTTCCTGAACAGCCAGTGTCGGAGAATCGTAAGCAAGCGCTGCGATGGCACAATGCTCAGTGCGGTTGGTTCAAAGGCGGCTAAAACCCTAATTGATGGGTGGTATGTTAAGCACAGTAAGTCCTGAAGTTGCTACTGCGATCGCGCTTGTCTAATTTCATAAAATTTAAGTTGCTCCTAACCTAATTTGTTACGGGTTAGAGCAAATGACTAGTGTTCGATGTCCAAGCATTGCGCTGGTCATTTGACTTTATTCAATCTGTTAAGCTGTTAGACAGCTTAACGAAGATTTTCATAATACTAGCAATACTTTCCTTTAAGGTCGATCGCATAGTCTGAAAGTACCCCACTTGTCGAGAAATCCCTACCCATCAAGTAGAGACTGCATACGGTTATGGAGGTTGGCATTAGGCAGAATTTCAGTGCATAGCAAGCTTCGAGCAGGCTGGCTATTTCTTGCCTCACTCATACATCCAGAATGAAAAACCCCCTACAAAAAAGATTTTCCTTAGCCCTAAACCAATTGACGTGTATGAAGTTATTGTCAGGGCGCAGAACAGACGTTTTGTTGTTTGACTCTTCTGCTGCCGCTTCTGACATTGCATTTATGCTCGGCGGTCAATGGGATGGTTGCAACGGTATTGTCATGCCTTCATCTGACAAAGTGGCTGTTAACACGGCAGCTAACTTAGTAGGAGCTTCATGGTGTCATCCGGGAGATTCAACTGCTCTGTTAGCTAGATTAAGTACAGATAAACTTTTGAGGCGATATGCAGCAGGTGACAGGAATTTTGCTAACGCTAACTTGAGGTGTGCTGTTCTTGTTGAGCAGAATTTGAGTCAATGCAACTTAAGTTACGTGAAGCTGAATTTTGCTAACCTGAGTGGGATAAATCTTAGTGGAGTGGACTTAACGTCGGCAGACTTGAGCGACGCTTCTTTGAGTGAAGCCAATCTGAGTCAGGCTTCTCTGTATAGGACTCTCCTGACTAGGGCAAATCTTAGCCAAGCTAACCTAAGAGGGGCGAATCTTTTCAAGGCTTCTTTGAATGACGCTTGCCTCCATGGGGCAGATTTGACAGGAGCTTCTTTGAGCTTTGCCGATCTAAGAGGAGCTATTCTTGATGAAGCTACCTTGAGTGGGGCTAACTTAACCGGGGCAAAGCTGACACAAGGACAGTTACCCTCCTGACGAAAAGGTTGAGAGGGATTTGTTGGATAACACAACTTGAGGAAATAAATATTACCCAACCTGACAAGAGGTGGGGTTGGTGGTTGAGGTGGATAAGGAGCGTGAGCTGACCTCTATGCATATTACACCAGCCTTAATCGATCGCTGGTTCGCTACTACTTCTGCAACAAATAGACCTTCTTATGCGGTGCATTTGGCGAAGAACCTCCATGAAGAAGAAATCCGTGCTGTAAAAGAGCTATTCACCCGCTCGTTGCTGCATCAAACTGTTAATTGGGAGAGTGCGATCGCTTTTGTACGGGCTTGCCTGTGGTCAAGGTAGTTTTGTGGCAAATTATGTATTTCTAACTGGCACAACGGTCACAAGAGGAAATCTTACCCCATACTTCCAGAAAATCCAGGAACCGGCGTAGCTTCCCCTGCAATGCACTGTCAATTCGTTAAGCGTTATCTACAATGGTGAAAAGCTTGGCTCAAGACACTTAATGTCTGCCTAGCCTCTATAGCAAATTTAGATAAAGAGGGTTTCATGGTAGATTTCAAGAAACTACGCGAGTCTAAAGCCCAACCCACTGTTATAGAACCAATTGAAATCTTCCGGCGTTTACCCAAGCCTCCGGGAATCAACGATCTCTACACAAGCCAAGCACAAGTACTTGAAGAATGGTTTAGCCGTCGAAATGAGCGGGATCTTGTCATTAAACTGCATACAGGTGGTGGGAAAACTCTCGTTGGTTTACTGATTGCTCAATCAGTTTTGAATGAACACCACGAGCCTGTTATCTATCTATCACCAACAGATCAACTTGTAAAACAAACTCTTCAAAAAGCCAAGGAATACAGCCTTCCAGCAGTTGCATACCAAAAGGGGGTCGATCTTCCAGAAGATTTTATTTCAGGAAAGAGTGTTCTCATTTGCACTTATCAGGCTCTTTTCAACGCTCGCAGTAAATTTGGGGTTCGTGGGATTAGTTCTTCTCTTGAAGCAGCAGCAATTCTATTGGATGATGCTCATGTTGCCTTCTCGACAGTACGTGAATCATTCACGCTAAGAATTGATAGTAACACTAACTCGATTGACTACGATCACCTCACAAATATTTTTCGTAACGACTTTAAGGAACTTGACAAGATAGGAACGTTTGATGACATCGTAAGCGGGGCTGACAGTGCAATCTTAGAAGTCCCTTATTGGAGTTGGAAAGTTAAGTCTACCCAAGTGCGTGAGTTTTTGCGCGATAAGGCAGAAAAATTCCCATTTGTTTGGTCATTCTTGCGGGACAATTTCGATTACTGCCACTGTCTCATTAGTCGAAACGCTTTCATCATCACACCCATTTTTCCATTAGTAGACCTAATTCCCACCTTTGCTGACTGCCCTCGCCGCATTTTTATGTCAGCAACAATCAGTGACGACAGCACCATCATACGCACATTTGATGCACACTCCGAATCGATAGCTAAACCAATCACATCAAATTCACTGGCTGGAGTCAGCGAGCGCATGATACTTGCTCCAGAATTGATGCCATTTACTATTGATGACTTACCACAAATGTTGAAGAAAATGGCTGAGTGGGCAGCAAAAAAGCAAAGTGTTGGTACGGTAATTCTTACACCATCCAGCTTTGCTGCAAAACAATGGGAAGACGCTGCCCAGTTTGCCTCTTCACCAGAGCAAGTTACTGATTATGTTACCCAGCTTGTGGAGGGTCAATCGCACGGTCCTTTCGTATTTGCAAATCGATACGACGGGATAGATCTACCTGGTTCCGCTTGCCGACTCTTGATTTTGTCTGATTTACCACGCGGTAGTAGTGAATACGATCAGTATCGAGCAAACACCTTTGCTGGAGGAGATGAACTTAGTAGTGCTCTTGCACAACGGATTGAACAGGGTATGGGACGTGGAGCACGCGGTGCGGGTGACTACTGCGTGGTTATAGTCACAGGTAAAAACCTGACTGCATGGTTTGGACGCTCCTCACATCGAAAGTTTTTGACGAAGAGTAGTCGTGCTCAGTTTGAGATGGGAGTTGAAGTCAGTAAAAGCATAACTGATAAAACAGATTTTGCTTCAACCATCTTGCGTTGCTTTAATCGTGACAAAGATTGGATTGAGTATCACGCTGAGACTTTAGCAGACCTAACTGAACTTGATGAAGAAGATAAGAGTTCTCTCCAACAAGCAGCCATTGAACGTAGTGCCTTTCGCCTCATGCGTTCTGGCTACTTTGAGAAAGCAATTGATAAGTTGGAAAAGTATTGCCAAGAAGCCAATAGATCAGAACAACAAAAACTGGATAAAAAGAGCAGAGGTTGGTTAAATCAATTTGCAGCTCGTGTAGCACAATACTGGGGCGAAACCGACCTAGCTCAACAGCTTCAGCAGAGTGCCTACGCTGACAACTATAACTTGTTACGTCCGCAGGTAATTCCACCCTATGTCCCGTTGACAATTCCTGGCAAGCAAGCAGAGGCAATTGTCTCAAAGCTGGCTGGTTTCTTTCCGCGCCGTGGTTATCTAGCTCACTTCGATGAGGTGGTCTCTCATTTAGTTCCAGAAGCATCTGCTAACCAGTTTGAACAAGCTTTAGAAGCTCTTGGTTCAATAATTGGTTTTCGTACAGAAAGACCAGATAAAATCTATCGCGTAGGACCAGATGTGTTATGGCTGTTAACGGATACTCTTGCTCTAGTTATCGAAGCGAAGAGCCGTAAAAATCAGAATAATGCTCTGACTAAGGAGCAACACGGTCAACTGCTTAATGCAGAAGAGTGGTTCAAGCAAAAATACCCCAGCTACAATTGTACTCGTGTTTCAGTTCATCCAAATCTTAGTGCAACAAAAGCCACAGTGACAGGGCAATCAAAAGCACTAACATTTAGCAGGCTGAATCAACTGATTACTGATACTCGAACTTTACTTGTAAGCTTGTGTGAATCTGTTGTATTACCTGAGGAACTTGTAGTTCGGTGCGAGCAACTTTTGTCTAGTTCCACATTGACCCCTCAAGCTCTTGTAGATACTTATCTTGTCCCTTTCGAGTCCGAACTAGAGTGATTACTGAACTTGGATATCATAACTCTTCAAGTACGATCACCCATCGCCTTAGGTTGAGTTGACGCCAGGAAACCCAACACCCACTCCCATCCGACATCAATACCAAAGGCAGCATCCACAGTTCAACGTTAGCGAGGATTTAGTTAGGGCTTAACTACTGTACTTCTGTACCAATGCCATTGTCCTTTTGACCAATCCAGCTCGTTTGCGAGTTCTCAACCGCACCTTCGCATCGGCTACTACTGCTTCTTTCAACTCCGGTTTGGATTGCAACAAAGCTATTGCTGCTTCAATAAACGTTTCTGGCGTAATTTCCTGTGACTCACACACTCGCAGTAAATCAGCTCTGATTCCTTGCTCTAAATGAACAGCCAACCGCTTCCCAACCTGTGGCAGGTTGTCTAACTCCGTCTGTAGTCGCTGTAACTCTTGAGGCTCAGCATTAGTTTGGGCAGAGTCGTCGGCATCACTAATTTCAGTGGGTGCAGCAGCTTCCTCCTCCACCTCTAAAGAGCGCTTGAGCGAGAGTGACGTATCGCGGGGAGTTACCTTAGGGCGCGACTTAGATGTAATCAGCGAACGAATGTCAGGATTTGTCATGCCTACCCTCCAACGAATAAATATTGTCTACTAAAACCTCAATTGGATAAGCCAAATCCTCTTGCCCCATTTCGTGCAGCGTTAGTCCTCGGTTAATGGCTTGCTTAAACTTCTCCGACTCGCGAATCGATGGCAGCACCAAATCCTTTTCAAACCATTGGGTATTAATTTGCTTCATCGACTCAATATTGCTCTCGCTTTCCGTTGTGCGGCGCAACCCCACCCAGCGATCGCGAAACGGAACTACACCCAACACCCTCCCCCCAAACGTCTCATCCTCTTCCTTGAGTTCATTAATCAACTCCAAGGTGCGAATCAACGACTGTAAGCCTTTTACCGACGCTTCAACCGGAATCATCAACCCATCAGACGCACCAATAACTGTGAGGGAAATTTGCGATCGCTGCGGCGGTGCATCGATCAGGCAATAGTTAAAGAGTTTAGCAACACTCTTGAGCCGTCGCCCCAGTGTCAAAGCACCAGTGCCGCTACCTGCCAGATAATCTTGCACCGTGTCCAGGGCGTCATCCGAGGGAATCAAAAACAGATTGTCGTACCTCGTCTCGTAAATCCCATCCTTAGTATCGACCTGCTTTTTGAGAACTTCGAGCAGAGTGGGGCTATCGGGTTCCACAGTAAAACCCAGGAAAGTCGTCAAGCTGCTCTGAGGGTCGGCATCGATCGCCAAAACCGTATGTCCCTTCGCGGCGATAAGACGAGCCACGAACAAAACCATTGTCGTCTTCCCCTGACCTCCAGCCAAGGATATGGAGCTGACTGTCTGCATCGTTGAACAAGTGACGCGGTGAGCGTCGGCAGATATTCAGTAAGTATATATTGAAGAGTTGACTTTAGGCAAATGTTCAATACTGAAAAAATGCAAAACTTTAAAAATGACTAATTGTAAAACTGCACTTTTGAAAAAATGCAGTTTGCCTGCCTGACCGCGCCAACGGTCAACTCTTGGTACAGTGATGGAGAACGATAGAGCTGACAACGGGTATAGCGATTTGGTATCACAAGGGAGAGCGAAAAAAAGTGTGGGAGATGGCTGAAGCCTAAGGTAGGCGAACAAAGCTATGGATGTGATCAAGAGGTGCCTCAATCCAACCAGAACTCATTGAAGCCTGACTTTTCACGGCATCTTTTGGCTTGTGCGAGTACTCGTATCTGTATAGGTTCAAAAAACCGAAATCTATATATATATGTAGCTCTCCAGGACATTTATGAAAACTCATTTTGGGTGAAATAGCTTCGCTGTTTATATCATGTTTCATGAGAAGCGAGGTAATGCGAGGAACTATGGTGGCTCCATCAAGATACTGGACAATGCGGATAATTGATGCTTCTAGAGTGGAAAATAATCAGCTAAAAGGCGGCTACAAATCCAGACCAGTCCACCAAGCACAGGAGTTTTTTAGGAGACAATTCCCAGAGTTAGCCAGCAAACTCATACTATCGCCAGAAGAAAACAGACATATTCAAGTTGTTGCGTGGAAAAATTTTTGCTCAGCTTCCGACATCCGCGAACGCGCCCTTGCTGGACTTTGTCTGAGATGCTATGTTTCTCAGAAAATTATCATCACCTGTAAAAAAATCCCTCACACCTGCAAAGCTGAAGTTGGAGAACTTTTCAGTTATATTGATTTGCTTCCGTTCGTTTTAAATGACAACGGTAAAGAACTGGTGATTTTGGATAGTGAAGGACAAACTCAACTTATCTTGAATCCTGATGGCATAACTCGACCAATAACTAAAGGAGGAGAGTTTTTTAGCGTTGAAATTTTGCGAACATTTAATCCTAACTTAAGTTCCAGTGAAAGCTTAGATAATTGGACTTGGAGACTAACCCAACAAAATCAAAAGTTAAAGTTATTTCTATGGGAGTTGGGGGTCCGGACTCCCAGCGACTGGGGGTTATTATGCAAACATATTCCCCGTTCCCTGGAACCGCGCCTTGAAAAAGGAGACCGTGAAATTGTAGAGGTATTTCATGCAGTCTACCGCCGAGACAGACGCAACTCACATGAAAGAGGACGTTGTTCTGAACCAACACCAGAGCAGTTGCAAGAAATGATTCGTTTGTTGCAACAACGAAATATTATCGTGAGTTCTCCTAGAGAACTAATTTTTCATCTCAAAAGAATCGCAGAAATCTTACGTCAGGATACGCTTTGCCGGAGAACAGGTAGCCCAAAAACAATACCTACAGAAGTTTATGATAGCTCGACTAATGATTATGTCACCAACCGAGAATTACCTTATTACACTGACCCCGATCCAGAGGAGATTGAATTAGACCAATTAAAAGAGGTTTGTAATGCTTTGTTTGAAAACGTTTTATATCAAGCCATAGCAGAAGTTATTTCTCAACACTTGGAATATTTGAAACAAAGTAAAGGTTACAAAAGTTTTGCTCAACAATTTCCTGAGGGTTTGCAAGTTTACTACCAAGAGAATAAGTCATTAGGAGAGATTGCAAAACTCTGGGGAATCCCTTGGTGTAAAGCCAGACGTATATTTCAATTAGAAAACCTTCTGAATAATGTAAAAGAGCGAACCGTGGAAAAATTTATTGACGAAATTTTAAAAGCGTCTAAAGACTCTCGGTTAACAACAATTTCCCGTGACCCAGACTACCTAAAAAATCTGGCAGAGTCAATTAGAGATTATGCCTGGAATAAAACATTCAAAGACTCATATGCAGAAATACAAAGTAGTAAAAAACAGCTAAAAAATAGCTTATTTTCCCAAATGATACGCCGCTATCTTAATGATTCAATCAAGACGCAGCACGAGAAAATAATTTTCCATTAAAATTACCGTTGTTTCTTAACTTATAGCAAAAAAAAGTATATAATTTATGAGTTATTACCCTATTGATTTCACAAGACAGGAAACGGAAGATGTCATCAAAAGTTATTTGGCTAGAACCGGAACATTTTGAGGGAGCTAAAGAGATTAGCGACCAAGACTTAGGCGAAACACGCCAGTGGAAAAATTATTTAAATGCC
>JBFLZA010000336.1:0-9698 GCA_040756535.1 Cyanobacteriota bacterium | reverse complement strand
ACAGGAGCTAGAGCGTCGCTTAAATCCTGCGAAAGGCAGAGTCCGGGTTGTGAGCATGACAGGTGCTTCAAACATCCTCGGCAGCGTTCTCCCCATCCATGAAATTGCCACCCTCGCTCATAAGTATGGAGCCTTAATGGTGGTGGATGGAGCGCAGTTGGTTCCCCACCGCCGGGTAAACATGAGACCCCATACCGACCCAAGCCACATTGACTTTATAGTATTCAGTGGTCATAAAATGAATGCCCCCAATGGTGTGGGAGCAGTTGTGGGACGCCGCGACATCTTTGCCGCTGCTGCACCTTACCAACCCGGTGGCGGTACCGTCGCTTCTGTGAGTGTGAACAGCGTTACCTGGGCCGCTCCCCCCGATCGCAACGAAGCCGGAACCCCTAATATTTTAGGAATGCTGGCGTTAGCTCGTACTATTCAGGTACTCGAAGCTATAGGGATGGACAAAGTAGAAGCTCATGAGCGTCACCTCACCGCTCTACTGTTACAAAAGCTGTCTCGCATTCCCCAAGTTAAAATCTTGGGTTCTAGCAACCCGGAAGCACTAGACAATCGTGTGGGAGTCGTCACCTTTACAATCGATGGCGTTCCTCATGGCTTAGCAGCTGCTATCCTTTCCTATGAGTGGGGCATTGGGGTTCGCAATGGTTGCTTCTGTGCTCAACCGTTGATGAAGCGCCTCCTGCAAGTAGAAGATACTTGCACCTGTCCTTCTGAAGAAGAGACATCATCAGTTCGGGGCGATCGCCACAATGTTCCGGGAGCTGTTCGTGCTAGTCTGGGCATACACAATACTGAAGAGGAGATGGAAATTCTGGTAGAAGCCGTGGCCAGCATTGCTCAAAAACAATGGCAGGGCAACTACGAGCAGGATGCTACCACGGGTGAGTATTTACCTCAGGGCTTCCGCTTCGACTTCTCCCACTTACCGGGTTTCTCCACTGAACTAACTATCCATCATTCTGCTCCGACGCCTGTTCGCGAAAATCACTTAAAAGTAGTCAGTCGCGTACCCTTAGCTACACTGGCTGGAATTGGAGCGTTATTAACCACGATTCGGGCTTACTTTGGTTAATACAATTGTTCTTCTTGGGTAAGGTGCATCCTCACACAGGTTATAGGCGAGAGGGATACGATGCTTGACCTGTTGAGGATGCTTTCTTGTTGTATGGGTTCTGTGTTATTTAATCGACTTTTCGCCAAAATACTTAAGATAGAAATATTAAATTTAGGGTTTGTAGAGGCACGGCAACAGTAATATCTCGGTTTAGACCCAATATTGGTCATGCCGTGTCCCTACTGAAAATACGAAATTATTTTTGGACAGCTTCTTATAGGCTTTTATTTACTAGATTCTTTATCGTTTTCCCGCTCTAGTAATAGTGTCACTGGCCCATCATTTTCAATTGAGACTTGCATCATCGCACCAAACTGACCCGTCTCTACACGCAACCCACTCTGCCGCAACTTTTCGACAAATCGCTCGTACAACTGCTTTGCTACATCCGGCGCAGCTGAATCGCTAAAAGAAGGACGGCGTCCTTTACGACAGTCTCCGTAGAGGGTAAACTGACTGACGACGAGCAGTTCAGCTCCAATCTCTTGCACGGATTTTTCCCAACGATCAGAACCGTTATCGCTACCCGGAAATAATCTTAATTCCAGACACTTTCGCGCCATCCAGTCAAGTTCCGCTTCAGTATCTGTATTGGCAATTCCGACCAAGAGGTTCAATCCTCTGCCAATTTTTCCTACAGTAACACCGTCTATCTCGACTTGAGAGGATTTGACTCGCTGAATGACAATTCGCATAAATCGTTGAAGGCAACACTACCGTAGGGGAAGCTCGATCGCAAACTCTGTCCCTTTCCCCAACTGCGAATTACAGTATAGTTTACCGTTGTGTTTCTTCACCACAATTGAGTGGGAAATCGACAAGCCTAAACCAGTTCCTTGACCCACGGGTTTGGTGGTAAAAAAGGGGTCAAATAAGCGCTTTTGGATATTGGGTGGAATACCAGGGCCATTATCGGCAATCCGAATGACAATTTTTTGTGTCAAGGAAACTGGGGATGTTTCGATTTTAGATTTTAGCTGCTGGTGCCCGGAGTTTACCTCCGGGGAAGGAAGCAGCCCGAAGGGATTTTGGATTTTGAATTGAGTACTAGAGTTTTGAATTTTGAATGCGTTGGGTTTGGCGACTTGTGGGTCAAATGGGGAGATGCGCTCGTAGGGTTTTGAATTTTGAACTTGAGCGCTTCCTTCCCTGATTCTCACGACTTCTGTACAAATCCGAATAGTAGGATTGAGTGAAGAATCTTCTTTTAATCTTCTTTCTAGAGTGTCAATGGCATTACTCAAAATATTCATAAATACCTGATTGAGTTCACCAGGATAGCAATCCACTAAGGGGAGGTCGCCAAATTCTTTAATCACCTGGATTGCTGCTCTGTGGGGCTGTACTTTCAGGCGGTTGTCTAAAATCATCAAGGTACTATCAATTCCCTGATGCAGGTCAGCTTTCTTGCGTTCGGCTTCATCGAGGCGCGAGAAGTTTCGTAGAGATAAAACAATTGCCTGAATGCGTGAGGCTCCTTCTTGCATTGACCGCAGCAATTTGGGAAAGTCTTCCTTGATAAAATCTAAGTCGATCGCTTCAATCTCGTCTTGTATTTCATCGGCTGGCGTTGGATAATGCTCTTGGTAGCGGGAAATCAAGTGAATCAGGTTGGCAGTATATTCCTTTGCTGAGGGAATATTGCAGGAGATAAAGCTGACAGGATTGTTAATTTCATGGGCGACACCCGCAACCAGTTGACCCAGAATTGCCATTTTTTCAGTTTGTACGAGCTGAGTTTGGGTGCGTTGCAGTTCTTGCAAGGCTTGCTCAAGTTGTAATGCTTTTTTCCGTTCCTGCTGAGTGAGCGATCGCAACGCTTCTTCTGTACGCTTTCGCTCAGTAATGTCAGAGCCAATGCTGATACTTGTACCATCAGAGAGCCGAATATGAGCCCAAGATGTATTAATCAAACGACCATCACGAGTTTTAGTCTTGAAGTCCTGCCATTTTCCCGTCGCTGCTTCTATAAACTTTAAAACCTTGGCGCGGTAGTTGGGGTTGGGATAGCAAAAGGCCAGTAGGTTCTGACCTCCTATTGCTGCTAGAGACCAACCCAAGACTCGTTCTAATTCCCGGTTAACTAATTGCATCTGACCCTTGGCATCATAAAACGCCACCATCACGGGAATGTGGTCAAAAATTGTTTGCAGCAGCTCTTTTTGCTGTCGCAGTTCTAACTCTGTCCGCTTACGCTCTGTGATATCGCGTACAATCGCAATAAATTCATCGCTATCTTTTGCTACGATACGAGCCTCGTAATCGTGCAGTTGGTCATCAATAGATAGCTGATACTCTAAAATTTGAGGATTATCCGACAATCGAGCTTGCTCATAGGCTTGCATCACCCTCTCTTGCAACTCAGGTAGCAATATCTCCTGCACTTTTTTCCCAAGAAACCCGCTGGGCGGCACTAAGGTTTTAAAGTTTTTAGAGGGTTTGAAGTCTATATAGGTGCCATCAGCGCCACATCGAAATATCGCATCCGGGATGCCGTTCAAGAGGGCGCGATTCGTAGCTGCACTTTGACGCAGTGCTTCCTCAGATTGTTTGCGCTCTGTAATGTCACGGAAAACGGACAGATGGCAACCGGGAAGGAAATTTGCTTTCGCCGTATACTCGGTATCTCGTATAGTGCCGTCAGGGAGTTGAAGACGAAATTCACCGCGCATCTGACCTTGGGATAAAAAGTTCTGCCAGTGGTTTTGAGTGTTTTGCACCTGTTCTGGCGCGGTAAACATCAAAATAGGGCGTCCTATGATTTGTTCTTTGGCAAGTCCGAGAAAAGCACAAGCGGCGGGATTGGCATCGATATAATAGCCATCGTCATCAGCAACGAGAATGCAGTCGAGTGTACCCTCAAAGACGGCACGAAACTTTTGTTCGCTCTCCCGCAATGCTGCTTGGGCTTGTTTGCGATCGCTAATTTCTAACAGCAAGCCATCCCAAATTATTGTTCCATCAGGCTGTCGCTCTGGCCGCGCCACTGCCTGAAGCCACTTGAGGGCACCTGATGGGGTAATGGTGCGCCACTCCATAAACCATTGTTCTAGAGTTCGCGCCGAACGGCTAACCGAAGCCACAAAAGCACTTAGGTCATCGGAGTAAACACTTGCCCACATTAACTTAGAATTTTCACAAACGGCTTCTGGCTCCAACTCAAACAAGTCACGGATTCCCGGACTAACGTAGGTAAACTTATCCGTTCCATCAGGATACTGACAGTACTGATAAATGACTCCTGGCACATTTTCTGCCAGTCTTTGCAACCTTGCTTCAGACTTTCGTAAAGCTTCTTCTGTTTGCTGGCAGCGATATTTTTTACTGCTTTGCAACGCTTCTATAGCAAGGCGACGCTTGTTTGCATAACGCAGAGAGCGAATCAAATGCTCACTATCGAGTTTTCCTTTAACCAAATAATCCTGCACCCCAGCCTCAATCATCTGGAGAGCGAGTTCTTCATCGTCGATCGCACTTAAAACTACAATCGCAGGGCAAGCACAATTTTCCTCGTACTTTTTCAGACTGGCGATGGTATCCAGCCAATGGCTGTCGGGAAGCGGTAAATCTAATAAAATGACATCAAAATCGCCTTGATTAAGCGCTTCTATGGCTTCACTAACACACTTAACCCGCCTCCACGAAACCCTAACTTTCTTGACTTCTAAGAGCAACTGTTGAATCAGTTCCATCTCAACCAGGCTATCTTCCACAAGGAGAACCTTGAAACCTGGGCTTTTGAGCGTAAGCTGATGAACTGATTTCATTAGCACTTTCTTAAAAATGGATAGATGCTATAAATTTAGCGTAGATTAGTCTTTATTCTTTGGAAGTCTATCTTAAGGAACGTGATATCAGCTACATTGGATTTTTTAATCATTAATAATTTAAAAATCATAATTGGATATGTTTTATCTATCTTCACAACAAAAGCGGCTCCGAAGTCCATCACCTTCCCGTAGGGGATGAACACCAACCGCCGCTTTCCTTTGTCATTGGAATTAATACCAACTAAGGACTAATGACCAATGACCAATGACTAATGACTAATGACCAACAACTACTTCCCAAACCCTTTACCGCGATTGGGGGAAGGCAGACAGATGCACTTGTCAATTTGCGATCGCAACTTATCATGATCCAAATCTTGACCAATCAGCACTAGTTGTGTTTTCTTCGGTTTGCTATTCCACTCATCATCTTCAATCGTGAACCGCTTACCGCTGAGGTGAAAGATATGGCGATTAGGACTTTCATCAAACCATAGAATTCCCTTCGCCCGGAAAACATTAGAAGGAAGCTGATTATCTAAGAAATTCTGAAACTTCCGAATCGCAAATGGCTTGTCACTTTCAAAAGAAATTGAGGTAAATCCATCATTTTCTAAATGATTAGAGTGATGGTGGTGGTGATGCTCGTGGTCATGGTCATGGTGGTGATGATGCTCATGCCCGCAATCAGGGCCATGGTCACAATCGTGATCATGCTCCTGCTCATGGTCGTGATCGTGATGCTCAGATTCCTCTGTACCGAAGTACTTATCAGACTCAAACAGACCAACACTAAGAATCAATGGCAGTGGCACCTGGGATTTTGCTGTGCGGAGAATTCTTGAACCCGCTTTCATCTCGCGGATTCTCACTTCTAAGGCGTCAACATCGGCTTCATCGACTAGGTCTACTTTATTCAGTACAATGATGTCGCCATAGGCAATCTGGCTAGCAGCCGCTTCACTGCTAAATAAATCTAGACTGAAATTGGCGCAGTCTACCATGGTGACAATGGAATCGAGACGAGTCAAGTCTCGCAGTTCAGTCCCCAAAAAGGTGAGGGCAACGGGGAGAGGGTCAGCTAGCCCTGTGGTTTCCACCACCAGATAATCAATTTTGTCTTCCCGTTCTAAGATTTTGTATACGGCTTCGGCTAGATCATTATTAATCGTGCAGCAGATACAACCATTACTTAGTTCCACCATATTCTCGTCGGTGGTTATAATCAGCTCATTGTCGATGCCGATCTCACCAAACTCATTGACCAGCACCGCCGTCTTCAGACCCTGCTGATTCGTCAAAATGTGGTTGAGAAGAGTTGTCTTGCCGCTACCGAGAAAACCCGTAATAATGGTGACCGGCAAGCCATGCTTTGGGGCGTCCATGGACTCAGATTGTGTGGAAGTAGCTGCTGATTGCATAGCGTGGATGTCAAAAAGGTCAGAATATAGAGAGGATAACTTACCAATGTGGTGAACATTGGCGGAGGATGTTAACAGGTATCCCCTCCTCCCCCATTATTGCTGATTTATCCTTTAGTGTTTTCATTCTTGTTGTGTCATGACCTTAACCCTTTACAACACCCTGACTCGTCGCAAGGAACCTTTTGAACCGATAGAACCGGGCAAAGTGAGAATGTATTGCTGCGGCATCACGGTGTATGACTATTGCCACTTGGGTCATGCTAGAACTTGCATTGTCTGGGATACGGCTAGACGGTATCTGCAATGGCGTGGATATGACGTGCATTATGTGCAGAATTTCACAGATATTGATGACAAAATTCTGAATCGGGCACGGAAAGAGGGGACATCAATGGAGGATGTTTCCGATCGCTTTATCAAGGCATACTTTGAGGATATGGCACGGCTGAATGTTAAAGAAGCAGACGCCTACCCCAGAGCAACTCATACCCTCGATGGGATTAAGCGATTGGTGCACGAGTTGGAACAAAAAGGCTTTGCTTACCCAGCATCCGGTGATGTTTACTATGCCGTGCGCCAGTTTTCCCAATACGGCAAGCTTTCCGGACGCAAGTTAGAAGACTTGCAAGCGGGGGCAAGCGGACGGGTAGATGTAGAAGACGAGGAAGTGAAGAAAAAAGACCCCTTTGATTTTGCCTTGTGGAAAGCCGCAAAACCAGGGGAACCGGCTTGGGAATCCCCTTGGGGGGCCGGTCGTCCGGGTTGGCATATTGAATGTTCTGCCATGATTCGCAAGGAACTCGGTGAAACCATTGATATTCACACGGGTGGCGCTGACTTAGTATTTCCCCACCATGAGAATGAAATCGCCCAATCCGAAGCGGCAACGGGTCAACCGTTAGCTCGTTACTGGCTGCACACCGCTATGGTGAAAGTAGAGGGGGAGAAGATGGCGAAGTCTTTGGGGAACTTTATCACCATCCGCGATTTACTCGATCGCCCCGTTGACTCGATGGCTGTGCGGTTGTTTGTTTTAATGGCACAATACCGCAAGCCGATTGATTTTTCTGATGAGGCTATAGAATCAGCGACCAATGGTTGGAATACCCTCAAAGAAGGGTTACTCTTCGGGTATCAGTACGGTTCCCAACTCGGTTGGCAAGATTTCTCCTCAATCCAAAATCAAAAATACTCAATCCCAAATCCCTTAATCGATCGCTTTAATGAAGCGGTAGATGATGACTTCAACTTTGCTGGGGGGATAGCGGTTTTATTTGAAGTTGCCAAGGAGTTGCGCCGTGAGGGGAATCTCCTTGTACACGAGGGGAAAACGGAAACACCGCCTGAACAGTTGGAAAAGCAATGGCATACACTCGTTACTCTGGCAGGGGTGTTAGGTTTAGAAGCGCAACCTGAAGAGGCAACGGAGGAACCGGCTGATGGGTTGAGTGATGCCCAGATTGAGGCGCTAATTCAGCAGCGTGCTGAGGCGCGGAAAAAAAAGGATTTTGAAATGAGCGATCGCATCCGCAACGAACTCGCTGACAAAGGCATTACCCTCATTGATAAACCCGGTAGTGTAACCATTTGGCATAGGAATTAAGAAATTTTTGTGAAGAGTAGGGGCACGACATAAAATCGTCGTGTCCTTGCCATAGCCCTGTGCGAGAATGAACTGCATAACATCAAAGAGCAGACAACATTCTCTACTCGGGAAAACTGACATGATTAGTCGAGATTTTCACCAAGAAAACTATTTACCCAATCCTGTTAAACTGGGAAACATAAAAGTTTTTCCCAAAAGCCTCAAAGATAGTACAAGAAAAATTTTAGGACGAATATATCGTAGAAAATTTGACACGAATCAGTCTGAAACTCCTTTTCAAACTGATTATCTTAGAGAAGAACTGCCAGATCTACTTCTTCAACTCAATTCATTTGGGCCACTTCGTTGTACAGAAAATCAACAGAAACTCGCTCAAAAAGCTCTGTCTGCATTGAAAAATCGCCAACAAGATGATATGAGAAATTTGGCAAAAAATTTAGCAAATGATGTGGCCGATGCTGTTGATTAGTGCTGATTTAGTCAGTGGCGGTGCATCTACTGGTCTATGATATCGCGTCCGTTTGCATACTTATTGTTAAGACAAACACTCCAGACACGGAGACGCTCCGGACGCGGAGAGTTTTTATGATGATTACTTAAGCGGACTTGATATGAAAAGTAGCCAATCGACTTGCTACCATAAGATTAGATTTACTATTTTGAATTTTGCATAGCTTGAGGATGCCTCCTCCTGATTGTCCAGCTTGGGAATATGCCGATCATCCGAAACGAGAGGTCATCCTTAAAGAACGAACGGAAGATATTGTGATTCAGTTGTATCAGCAAAATCTTGATTTTGTGGAAAGCGCTGCTGATACACGACTCATCCATCAATATCTTTTTAGCCTCTTAGTACCCAGAGAATACATTTACTATGCGGGTCATTATCGAGGAGAAGATTTTCCCTGCCTAAAAAACTATTATGCAGGAATAGAGGGAATTTCTTCCGGTTTTCCTCCTTTTTTAGTCGAGCAAAGGATGGAAAAAATTTCTCAATGGGTTCGGGAAGGAATGAAGGTATTAGATGCAACCCATCAACTCGCTGATTCTCAACTTGCTCCCGAAGATAAATTGCTGAATTCAGTAGCGTTTGCCTGCACGATTTTTAATGAAGTGCTGCGAGTGCATCCCTATGCCAATGGAAATGGACACGCAGCTAGATTTATTATTTGGGCTATTTTAGGCAAATATGGTTACTGGCCCAAACAATTTCCCATTGAACCCCGACCTAATTACCCGTTATATACTTGGGCCATTGGTGAATATCAAAAGGGGAATAAAGAAGTGTTGGAAAATTATATATTGATGTGCATTGCAGCTTGAATAACGAGAAGAGTTTACGAAAAAACTGTACTATAGCAAAAGGCAGAAGGCAGAAGGTAGAAGGCTTTTATGTTTATTACTGGTACGTGATCGTTTGGGCCGTTAAATCTGTCCTAAGAATGAGTCTTCAAACGGAAGCGATATTACTGCGCTTCGCCAATGAGAGTAAATGCAGCCCAAGCTCTAGGATTAGGGTGTTGTTGCATGGTTGTTAGCATCGCTTGTCGTAATGCGATCGCTTTATCTGGGTTGTTCTGGAGATTGTTGTAAAATTCAGTCATTAAAAAGGCTGTTGGTGCATCGGGAACTGCCCACAATGAGACAATCACGCTGGGGACACCCGCACTAATAAAGGAACGGGATAAGCCAATGACGCCATCCCCTGTAATTTTGCCGCGTCCGGTGTTGCAAGCACTCAAAACGACTAATTCTGCATTGAGTTTGAG
>JBFLZA010000335.1:0-9704 GCA_040756535.1 Cyanobacteriota bacterium | reverse complement strand
TGTCAGGAGGGATTTCGTGCCAGAGGGTTGCACGGTGGTACAACGGTTGGGTCGTTTTAACCCGTGGCGATCGCAATAATCCCAAACAACCTGATGCACAATCTCGCGCCAACGAGTGAGATACTCCTGTTCTTTGCGCTTAAACTCCAGTCCTTGCTCGGTTTCCGGACGCCCCTCGGTCCACCAACGCAACCAATCAACACCAAAGGCAGCGACAAAGAAATCAAACAATCCCGTGAAAGAAACACCAACAATCGGGTCTAACTCTCGTGACTTTTGGTAACGTTCCTCAATAAACCGATGATTGAGTAGCGCCGCTACGGATAAGGCACCCGCCGTGAACGCTTCCTCCTGCTCTTGGTAATTATGGGGGTCAATTAGATTGAGATGAATCTCCGCGAGGTTGCAGTGGAAGTTTGCACCAATAATTTCCAGTAATTGTTATCCTAAAGGCTTTTTATCCTTTAGTTCTACAGGTTCTTTTTCCCTGTAGCTCGGCGTACATTTTCTTCCTCTTGGGGAAGCCCCGCACTCTTGGAGCTACACCTGATCGTGTAGGAGGCATTGCCTCGGATTATAGTCTCTGCCAATTGTGTCTTTTAACTGCTCTTCTACTTATTGCCTTAAGAGTACCATTATGTAGATGCTAGCTGTTGTTATGACACAATTTGACGAAGGTTCACCTTCTACGCTCTACGGTGGTAAAGGCTTTTTAGTTCCTCTACTTACCTCGGTATTAGCATCTCAGCTTCTACCGATTTTGCGGGGTTTTTTACGTGAGGCAAAATTATCTACCACACGGGTTCAAGCCCAGACGCTGCAATCGATGCTCTAACTCATCAGGAGCCAAGTTGGGATAGTTTTGTTGCAACCACGCTTTAGCATCACCTTGTTCATAAGCATTGAGAAAATCAACTTTGAGTTCTAATGTGTCCAGGAGGTCACAGTTAGCTCTAGCTAAAGCTTCACCGGCCCATTGAATGGCTCCTTCGCCAGAAAAATATTGTTTTTGGACAGCAGCCATACATTCTTCTAATGTTGGCTTTTTGTGGAAAACTCTTGTATGGTTTGCCATACGCAGAGAATCCCGTTCTGGGTCAATTTTCCAGTTGCCATTTTCATCTTGTTGCCAGAGGTTATCTTTGGCCGTTGCTCCTCGTTCATCATCAGCGTCAAATTGCCTCATGCCGGCACTTCTTCGAATATTTCCAGCAACGATTGTGACAGCCGCTTCATCAATTAATAGACAGCATTCTACTGAATTTAATTGCCGTCCTACAGCCTTATTCAAAATTGCTGCACAGCGATGATATAGTTCTGCTAATTTAACAGGATTGGCAACACCACCAAAGCCTTTCAATGATTCTCCAGCAGGACGCACATCGCTGAGATTAATGATTACTTTGACTTCTCCGGAGAAATGTTCTGAAGTTGATAATTCGAGTAGAGTTTGATAAGACTTAACCCAACCTTGGCGAGAGTCTCCTACATGAATCGTGACTTGGTTTCCTTCGATCGCGATTTCTGTGCGATCGCGGCGTTCTTGAACTGGGGTAGAACCAATCTCTCCTTGGATGCTGACCGCGAGAGGATTGCGAATTACGGGAAGTTGGTTAATGTACTTGGGTTCAAGGACAGCACCCGTGCCACAGCCCATCATGGCAAGATCCATCATCAAACCAAATGCTTGCCAATCTACTACATTTGTGCTAGTGCAATTGTAAGATCCTGAGAAGTTTTCTCTTTTTTCAATCCAATCTGTTCCGCCAACCCACAACCAGCGACCAGAGGGGAGACTCTTGAGCTGGAGCATCATCTTGTGTAGGAAAGCGGCTTCACTGTCAGTCAGCTTGCCGACTCCTTTCAGCCCCCTGGTGGTACGATCACATACTTCCTCCCACGTCTCGCGCTGTGAGGGAGTACGGCGGCTGTACGTTCTAAAGAATACCGGATTGGCTGCTGGTGCTGTTTCAGGAAACTGCGTGGTCTGGCTTCTCCGCTCAAGTTCTCGAACCATAGATCAAATAGTCTCGCTATCTGGAGATGTAATGGTTAAAATTCTACAAAGAGTCAATACTACCCTATAACTAGGGAGGGATTCACTACCCTAGTTGTAGGGTAAAATCTCTCATTGGAAGATGTCTGTAGCTCCCTGGCGATCGCTTTTAGCTCGTGCACTCCACAAAAACCGTAGTCTACCTTACGCCCGCTACTTCCAGTTGGCGACCGTTCGTCCCGATGGATATCCGGCCAATCGTACTGTAGTCTTTCGCGGGTTTCTAGGCGATACGAATCAGCTAAAAATTATTACCGATGCTCGTAGCGAGAAAGCTGATCAAATTAACCACCAGCCTTGGAGCGAAGTTTGCTGGTACTTTCCCAACACTCGTGAACAATTCCGTTTTACTGGCCAGCTAACCCTCGTTGGAGTCTCTCATCCCGACCTAACGCTCCAAGAAGCCCGTCAGACGACTTGGCAAGATCTTTCTGACTCAGCTCGATTACAATTTGCCTGGCCTCATCCTGGTGAAGCCAGAGTAAACAAAGACGGTGCCTTTTCGCCACCGCCTCCAAATTCAGAACAGCCACTACCGAATTTTTGCCTGTTATTGTTAGACCCTATAAGGGTCGATCACCTAGAGTTGCGAGGCGACCCTCAAAACCGATGGCTTTACGAGAAACAAAACCCTGATGAGTGGTCTAGGCAACCAGTCAATCCGTAAATTATGAATTATCAATGTCGAATTATGAATGGTTAATAATTCGCTCTGTGGGAAATTTCAACTCCTACTCATCTCACTATTACCCAAAGCTGGCAAGCTAGCCTTGAAATGGGACTTTTTCATAATTCATAATTCACAACTCATAATTTTGTTAAATTCCAGCCCCATCAAAAAACTGCTGAATCTCTTTGTCCCCAATACGGCAACTTTTGCCTGCACCAACAAGTTCGCATAGAGAATCAAGTTCTTGAGAGCGAACAGGTTTTAAAGATAGCGTTGCAGGCTTTTGACAAGCTAATTCCTGTAGTTGTTGCTCTAGTGTCTCAATTCGGTCTACTAAAGTGCGAATAACTGCCGCTTCTGAATCGGGTAGGCTACCATGCTCTAACGGATTAACCCGAACGCCAGAACGATAGATAATCCGACCGGGAATACCCACGACGGTACAATCTGAAGGAACATCTCGTAACACGACTGAACCCGCTCCAATGCGGACATTGTTCCCAACTTGAATATTGCCCAGAACCTTAGCACCAGCACCAACAACAACATTTTCTCCCAGGGTAGGATGTCGCTTGCCACATTCTTTACCTGTACCGCCTAAAGTGACGCCTTGGTAAATCAGGGCATAATCCCCGACAATAGCCGTTTCTCCAATCACAACGCCCATGCCGTGGTCAATGAAGACACCTTTCCCAATCTGAGCACCGGGATGAATTTCAATACCTGTTAAAAAACGAGAGAACTGAGAAATAGCTCTCGGAATGAAGGGAGTTCCGAGAGTAAACAACCCGTGGCAAATGCGGTGAAACAGCAACGCCTGTAGACCGGGATAGCAGAACAAAACCTCCAGCCAGTTACGGGCGGCTGGGTCACGCTCGAAGATGATCCGGAAGTCAGCAATCAGCGTAGATAGCACAGAGAGTTACCCAAAAATATAATGGTAAAACTAACTTAAAACTATCTTAGCTTCCACCCTGCCTACTGTCGCACAGTCAGGGTGTAACCCCAGCGCTGACCTTCCTGAATAGCGCCGACCCATACTTGGTATTTCCCTGCTGGCAAATTAGTAGCTTGTACGCTCGCATCTTTGCTTGACCCTGTATCATCGCCGCAGAGAATCAAGTTATTGGGGCCTTTAATAACTAAGGTTGTGTCTTTCTTGGCAGTATTAACTTGTAAACTTAGTTTCGGGAATTTTTCCTCCAATACCATGATATGGTCGGGAGTCTGCGCTCCATAACCAATACAGGCGTTATTATTACGATCTTTATTTGCGATCGATGACAAGGAGTAAGCCCCTCCTGTGCGACCGGAAGCTTGTCCTGCTTCCGGGGAGAAACCAGGTGATAGTTTCAATTCACCAAAATTTGCCGCTTGCGAGAAAGCGGGTGTCGCGCTCAACGCTACTATCAAAGCGATAGCAACTTTATTGTATAACCGCAGCATCACCAAGGCCCTCCTTAAAAGACTGGGAATCAATTTTCTCTCCCCAGTTGAGTACGGAACAAAGACGGGAATGTCTAGTATTGTCTTAGCTGAAGCGGAGCATGTTTACAGGTAGAAGAGTGACACTAAACTATCTGCCCCATCAGTCTACCTGTGTTTCTTTGACCTATAGAGCTAACTAGGAGGTATCGTGCCCCTCATTATCTTGATGACGTTGTTGCTTTTTAACAGTTGGCTGTTTTCAGAAGTTCTTGTATTAGTTCCCATAAACCTTCTAAATTCTCTGAGGCCCTTCTCTTCCTTGAGTTTGGTCATTGTCTTGCTTGCTTTCTTGTGGTGCTTTGGAGGAGAATGACCCAATTTAGGGGGTTGCGAACTGGAATAATTACCCCAACTTGCTATTGCTGAAGTTGGGGTTTCCAACATCAGAAATAGGTTGCTGAGATTTTTGTCTCTTCCTCTGTCCAAGTTGCTTCTTAACCCTAGAACCTAAACGTGGTTCGGATAGTGCCAATCACGAGGTCAGCGTTGCTACCAAGGGAACCGGGAGCGGTTATCCAGATTACTCCGGGAGTAATGTAGATATTATCAGTTACCCTGATTTGATAGAACGCTTCGATGTGCAAGGAAACATCAGGGTCTGGATTATCAAAAACAGCGATGAGCTGTCTCAGCCTGGGTGACGAATTCAGTAGGGCGAGTGCTGCTGGAATTAAAGCAGGATTATTAATTGAGGCAGGATTGGCTATGTTTTGGTTGATTTCTATATCGCTACTCAATACCGTAGGCTCAACACCAATAACAATCCCCGCTAAGTTGCCTCGCTTACCCAAATCGGGGAAAGCCAAGGTAAGCGCTCCATTAATACTTTCAATATTGCCTCGACTCAATAACCCATTTCCACTGGAGAGGGTACTCGTATTTGTATAACCAACCCAACCTCCCAAAACAAATTTCTCGCTTACTTGCCAAGATAGCTCTAGCCCAAAAGAATTACTAATAATCGGGATATTAAGGTCAAATCCCAGCGGAAATCCAGCAAAGTCGGGTTGCTGTAGTAAGTCGCCTAAGGTGCCAGTGAAATTATCAGGAGGAAGGGGTGTTCCTGGTACGAGAGCGGTGAGGGACGTTCCTGGAGTTGTCAGAGTGATGGGTACAGGAAGGACGAAGTCTTGGGGAATAGGAGTTGCACCGGGAAGTGGGGTTCCGGCGGGAATGGGAATTCCTTCCGGAAGTGGGGTTCCGGGGGGAAACGTAATGGGGCCTACTGTTATCGGGAATGGCAGTCCGCCGGGAAGTGCGAAGGGAAGCGCTATTGATGCATCAAGCTGTGTTCCGGGTGGAAGCGTTGTATTGGCAGAAATCGTGCTTCCGGTGGGAATCTGTTGCCCTGCAAAAAAGGTGGTGGGCACTAGCCCTGGTGTGGGTTGGGGAACGTCGCCCGTACTGACTGGTAAACCACCGATGGTTTGCAGCAAATTTCGAGGGTTAGAAAGAAGGCTACCGGTTAAGGTTTCGCGGTTGTAGGAGTTAATGTAAGTAAAGCCAATCTTGAAGCGATCGCTCGGCTTGTAAACCAACTGTGCCATAGCCCCATAAGGTCCATTGAATAAACCCCCGTCGTCTCCAGGGTTACCAGCATCACCCGCTAAATACCCCAAACTCAGTTCAAACGTCTTACCTAGTTGTTGCCTGAGTCCGATCCCAGACCCTTCAACCAGATAGTAAATGGGATTGCGTGTGCCGAAGCGAGTTAAGGCACCGAACGCACCATCACCATCTAAGAAATTAATTGTATTAGCAAAATCATAGGCTCTACCTCCATTAGCAATCAAGACTACTTCTGTGCTGTTAGTAATGGGAAATTTATAGAGGAGTGCATCGATTTCAATATCATTGTTGGCGTTTTCACCTGCAAACGCCAGATGGCCTTCAAGGGTTTGGGTGCGAGGCGTAAAGGTTTCAAGACCAGTGGCTTGTAGACGTGTTCTCAACAAGTCTCGACCTGTGAAGCTGGTTTCTAAATTTAGTCGAGCTCGGCTACCCAAAATCGTGACATCATCAACGGGTTCACCGAAAACATTATCTCCTGTTGCAATACCCGTTAACCCAAAGATGACTTCTCCATCCAGCTTTGTAGTGGTAGAAAACTGTGTGAGTTCCAGTTCATTGGTGCGTGCTTCTAAACCGTCTACCCTACCTCGCAAGCTAGCTAGTTCTAACCCAAATTCATCGACTAGACGCTGTAGAGTCACTAAATCTTCTTGCCTTACAAACCCTTCCCCACTATTTGCAATTAAACGCTCAACCTGTTGTAAGCAAGCATTCAAACCAGCCGCAAATTCATAGCGCGTCATTGCTCGATTGCCCCGATAGGTGCCATCCGGGTAACCTGCAATACAGCCGTAACGCTCAACAAGCGATCGCAAAGCCTCAAATGCCCAGTCACCCGGCGAAACATCCCGTAACTGAGTGACATTAGTTACTTGTTCAAGGGCATCAGTACTGTTTTCGTTGGTTTCGTTGGTGTAGAGTTCAATTTGTTCCAGGATACTGGCATCATTGGGTATGGGTGCCGATATGGGCAAACTGTCGTTCGATTTTGGATTTTGGATGTTGGATTTTGGATTGACCTCACGAAGAAATCCGGAGGATTGAAATGCTGTTGGTGCTAGTGCGGATTCAACCTCAACTCTAGGTATAGGTGTCTCAACATTCATACCAGAGAGCGTTTCTTTCCTGTTAGTGGCTGGTGGGTGTACCTCAAGATCGGCAACGGTTGGCCCAGTCAACTCAGCAGATTCGGTTGCGAGTAGGGGTATGGTGCTAACCGTTGAGCGTTTTTCTATTGCAGCTTTTCGGTCTTCCGTTGCCTCTGGTGTTTCTGTTGCGATCGGCTTTGCCGGTGCGCTTGGCGCAATCGCTAAATCGGCAATTGCCGCATCTGAAACCACCAATGCTGCTCCTACCATTACCGAGCTAGTTAGCAGTGAATTCCACAATGTTCTAGGCATCGTTTATCCTCACAAGTGGGGTTGTTTTCAACCTGCGATCGCCAAAGCTTCTCTACTCTAAAAGTGCGATCGAGGATTTCCTATCAAGGTCAGTTGGATAATCCTACTTAAGGCTGATGGTGATACCAATTCTCTAAATACTTGCTACAAATCCTTAACTTACTCCCCCCTTAAAAAGGGGGAAATCGATGTGTAGCCTCTTCATCAAGATCCAAACTTTACGTTCAATTACAGTTGTGTAAATACATTTCTAAGTAGGTAGGCACAAATAAACGCAGGTATGTCAACAAATGTTAAGAGTCTAAAACCCTCTTCCCTTGTGCCTTGCCTCAACGACAAATATTAATACCCACCTACTTAGTAAGTGTTGCTCAATAACTGTGACTACTTAGGGTGGAGTTTCTCTCACTTTAGCCATTCCCTGCAACTCCACCATTAGTATCAACGAGCAAACACTGTCTCGCCATTTACAATGGCTTTCTTGGAACCAGTATTTTTTTCTCTCTGTTGCTCTAGCCACAAGATTCAATTTTTCTAGAGTGGATATAGAGAGTTAGAACAACTTAAGACTCAATCTCAAAGATTTCCTTTAAAGCTGTTCTGCTCTCATCAACTTGAGGCTGTACTTTGATATTTTTTGGAAAAAATCCGATTTATAAAGAGTAGAACATAAAGTCAGGAAATAAGTCAACCGAACAACCATAAAAATAAATAGAGACACGCCCTAGAACGTATCTCTACAACCAGCCATTCCCAATGCAGCTAGGCTTTAATGGTTCTTGGTTACTCAACCCCACTGAAGCCTAGAAACTAAATGTGGTTCGGATAGTACCAATCACAATATCGTTGTTATTTGAATTGTGGTCGGGAGCGGTGAGCCAGATAACCCCAGGAGTAATCGCGATATTATCCGTAACCTTAAATTGGTAGAACCCTTCGATATGTAGGGATGTGTCTCGATCTTCACCAATTGCACCCCTCAGTCCCGGACTGACATCGGTGACTTTAGGCTCCATTCCTACAATGAGCGCTGCTACATTACCCTCTCTACCCAAGTCGGGAAAAGTCAGAGTGGCTGCCCAATTCCAAATGTCTAGGTCGCCTCGTGGAAGAACTCCCCCTGCGGTTGATAAGGTGCGAGTGTTTGTGTAGCCAACCCAACCGCCCAGGTAAAAGTTAGGGCTAACTTGAAACGATGCTTCTACACCATAGGAATTGCTAGAGGTGGGCACAGTTAGACCCGTGAAAGGTTGCAAACCTACTGGCAGGTTCGGGTTATCTGCCAAAGCAGTACGGAGATTGGCGCGATTACTGCCCGCTGTCAGGTCGGCATTGTAAGCATTAATATAGGTCAAGCCTAGAGTAAGCTTTTCAATGGGCTTGACGGTTACCTGAGCGATAGCCCCATAGGGACCATCGAATAAACCACTTCCCTCGTTGGGATCGTTAGCCTCAGCCGCTAAATAACCCAAGCTAAGTTCGAGGGCGTCGCTGAATGTGTGCCTGATGCCGATGCCTGCACCCCCAACTAAACCATAAATAGGGTTGCGAGTTGCAAAGTTAGAAAGAGCACCGGTATCCCCGTCCCCGTCGATAAAGGGGTTAACTGTATTGGTAAAGTCATCGGGTGCGCCAGCGTTTGCTTCAATGACAACGGTTGTTTTACCAATCGGGAAAGCATACAACAGTGCATCGATTTCTACATCATTATTACTTTCAGTGCCGAACGTTCCCTCTGCAAAGCGCAGATCTCCTTCAGGTGTGAACGTGGAAGTGCCAGAGAACGATCTCAGGTTGAGCGCTTGGAGTCGAGTTCTGAGTATATCTTTGCCGGTAAAACTGGTATCAAAGTTAAGACGAATGCGATCGCCAAATGCTACCACGTTAGGAATCTCTTCTCCCAAGGCATTGTCCCCGGTTGCGATCCCTGCTAGGGCAAAGACGACTTGAGCGTCGAGTTTGGTGGTAGTGGAAAACTGTGTTAGTTCCAGTTCCGTTGTGCGTGCTTCTAGGGCATCCACTCGACCTCGCAGGCCTGCTAGTTCTGGCCCAAATTCGTCAATCAGGCGTTGAAGGGTGATTAGATCTTCTCGAGTTGCGGCTCCTTCTCCAGCTGTTCTAATCAAACGCTCGACCTGCTGCAAGCAAGCGTTCAAACCGGCCGCAAATTCATAGCGTGTCATGGCTCGATTACCCCGATAGGTGCCATCCGGGTAACCTGCAATACAGCCGTAACGTTCAACAAGCGATCGCAAAGCCTCAAATGCCCAATCACCGGGCGATACATCCCGTAACTGAGTCACATTGGTCACTTGGTCGAGAGCGTCAGCACCACTACCGTTACTATATTGGTTGATTTGTTCAAGAACACTAGAGTCACTGGCATCTCGTGTTTTGAAAGATTCTGCTTCTAGTTGAGAAGTATTCTCGCTATTAACCTCTTCAAAAGAGTTAAGATCACTTTCGTTGCTGTATCGCTGAATTTGCTCTAATACACTCTCGTGATCTAGATTTGCAG
>JBFLZA010000334.1:0-9709 GCA_040756535.1 Cyanobacteriota bacterium | reverse complement strand
TAATCTACTTCCAACATGCACCAAATAGTCTTCTTTTTTAGAGTTATTTTCCCAATCGTTAGCTGCTTGCGTAATACTCTGACGAAATTTCAGGTCAATACGGTTATCTTCCACCCAATCCTTTAACCTTCGCCAGTCCCGGATTAAGGCTTCATGGGCGAGGTCAATCACTTGGCTTTCTTCAGCCGAATTAGTTAAAGGATTTTCGCTCTGCTCATCTGTCTTTTGCCCCCCTTCCCCAGTCACCAACAAGCGTCCTTTCACCAAATCTTCTAGCACTTGATTCAAAGCTTCTCGATCCTCTGGGTTATTTCCCGCCATTTCCAACAGACGGACTTTGCGCTCTCGCTGGCGGGTATCCTTTCCCCTCTCATCTATTTGTACTAACCTCAAGAATATCTGCTCGATCCATTTCGTTTCTTGAGGCAATCTCTCCTGCTGTGGAGACTCCTTCTCAAAATCTTTGTAGGTGTAAATCTTGTCCGCGTGGCGATTCAAAGCTCCAGTAACGCCACCCAATGCCTTATATTGTGCCAGCGTTAGTTGATGATTTTGGCGATCGCTCTTAGCGCTACCCCTTGGGTAATCGCGTTTTTCCCAAAGTTGCGTTAGGGCAAACTCCAACAAGGGTAAGATTCCTCTCTCATTACCCACATCTTCTAAAATCTCTTCTAACAACCCCTCCTCAAAGCTATAACCTTGGATGGTTGCTGGTTTCTCAATCGCATCCGATAAATCTTTACCAACCAAAGGTGGCATATAGATTGCCTGGGCTTGAATCAGCTGAGTCAGAGAGGGATAACGCAAACAAGATTCGAGAAAATCAGCCCGCATTGTTATGACTATGGCTAATTGCGAATCAGGAATGTTCGCCAATTTAGTAATTAGCTCAATGAAGTGACTTCGCTCAGTTTCATCAGTACAAACCGTAAATACTTCTTCAAACTGATCGATCAGGAGCAAATAATTGACAGAGCCACGTAAAGATTTAATAATAGAAACCAAACTATCGGCAATCTTTTCAGTTGGTCTATTCAACTCCTGAAGCTCTTTTGGATAGTTAAAAACTTTATTAAATTTGTTTACTAAGTTAGCCAATGGGTTGCTCCCTGGCTTAATGGGTTCTATAATTTGCCATTCGCTCTCTTCCTTGAACCGAGAGATTAAATCGCTATCTTTATTTAACCGAGGAATCAATCCTGCTCTTACTACCGAAGATTTACCACTCCCGGAAGCACCAATCACAGCCACAAACGGCTTTTCATTCAGTTTCCCAAAAAGTTCTTTAACTGGCTTATTTCGACCAAAGAAAAAATCTTTCTGTTCTTTTTCAAAAGGCTGCAATCCTTGGTAAGGACAGATAATTTCTCCCTTTTCATCCCTAATAGCCGCTTCTTGTTTTGTATCTGAAATTTGGTCATACTTGACTAAGATAATTCTTTCACCTAACCCCAGACGACTCGGTGATTGGAGTTTATCAAGTTTATTATCTTCTTGAATGCGTTTAATTTCCCTGCAAATAAAATCGAATAAAAGGTCATTGCTTATCTCGCCATTTTTATCAGCATTCTCTTTAGATAGCCCATTGATTAACAATCCAGAGAAGACGCTATATTTGTCCATCGACAAAATTTTAGCTGTTTCAAACTCCCGACAAGCAGCAAGCAGATAGTAGTTGTTCTTTGAAGTAAAATTATCGATCAGAGCTGATTTGATTGATTCAAAAAGCAAACCACTATAACAGCTATCAAAAATAACAATCAAACTGTTGAAACTATATTTCTTGATTAGCTCGTTAAAATCGCTAAGAGGAAAGCCTTTTTCTTGAGTGATTAATCGCTCGTTTTCATAGGTCACCTGGCAATCGGACGTTGCCAAGAAACCCTCTTTTTTTTCGTCTAGCCCTAACTTTCTTTGTAGAGTGAAGCCATGACCTATGAAATAAATTAATGCATTTTTGTTGTTCGCTTTCTGAAGAAAACTCCCTAACGCCTCATTTAACTGCTCATAGGTTACACCGTCTCCACTCATTTCATCCACATCAGGCTTTTTGGGGAGCCGTTCAACCTGAAATTTTCCCTCATTCTCCAATATTTTCGCCACTTTCTCTGCGCTCCGAGGAGCTTGCATGACGGGAGGAAAATAACGACATTCGTATGTGGGAATTCCAACAACAAGAGCGTGGCGATCCATAGGTGCCAGAGTTGGTTATAAATGTCTCTACCCTCTACAAATAATCATGCTTCTCCATGAGAAGAGTTACAAAATCATTGGTTAGAGAGATACATGCATATTTTAGCAGTCCTAGAAGCGAGGGAACACCACTGATGCGAGGGGGTTGAAGAGCATATATATAGCAACTTACGCACTTGGCTGAAACTTCCCCTCGTCAGCATTTATAGATTAAGAATTGTTAATTTAATCCCATCAATAAAGTCTCTCAAGAAACACTTTTCGTTAAGATTGGGCGAAGCATTTGGATACCAAAATCTTGACTTTTTAACTGAGCGAGTCGCCCAAATGCTTCTCCCCTACAATCGCCTGTGCATTTCTTTCATCTATAACGGGAGCTTGCAAGCGTTTGTGCGGCACTCCTATTTAACCCTTAATTAAACTCCAATGTTTCAAATCTAAAAAAGAGCAATATACTACTAAGAATAAACGACAAAAATAACGTATATATTTCCCTTCAAATTCTAGTGCAAATTTATTGTAATTATCCCCATTCATGCGGTGAAAAAGGTTCAATCCGGCGAGTAAGAACGCAAGTAAATACAATGACGGACGCTGTTACTAATCGGCGTTGTGAAGGCTTCAATAGATTCAATTTTTCCGCCTAAGCTTTCAACTACAGGTTTTAAAGCTTCTGTCTCCTCCTCTGTCCAATGTCCGCGATAAAGAATTGCTAACCCACCTGTTTTGAGGAAGGGTAGAGCATACTCAGCACAGACGGCAGCGGGTGCAACAGCTCTAAGGAAAGCAATATCATAAGCTTGTCGATGCTGTGGCTGTTGGCTAACAGATTCTGCTCTACCCACCCAAGTAGTAGCGTTTTTAATCCCTAACTGAGCGATTAAGGTGTCGAGAAAGGTAATTTTCTTGCGGGTGGAATCGAGTAAGGTAACAGAATAATGGGGAAATGCGATCGCTACAGGTAGTCCCGGAAATCCCGCACCCGTCCCAATGTCAACTGCTTTCAGGGATTTTAAGTTAATTTCATCGGTGTCTCCTGACTCCTCTAGGGACAACCTCTGCTTCATTCCTACGACTCCCCGTAAAGAGTCCCACAAATGTTTTTCCCAAAACTCCGTTGGTTCAGTAATTCGGGTCAAATTCAACCGTTGATTGCCTTCTAGAATTCCTTCATAAAGCTGCTGGAATAGCTGCTGCTGTTCCACCGTTGGTTGCCAGCCTAACGTTTTCTGCCAGATGTCTGACATTTCCGGCAGCATTAATCCTTTGTTCTCACTCATGACACCCTAACCTTTTAGCCGCTAATCACTTCAACTCGCTAGCTGTGGCGTTACATCTCTCGTTGCTAGCGTAGCTGGGTCAACTTCTCGTAATTCTCCCCGATTTAGTGTCCAGCAGCGATCGGCAATTTGCAATAAATCACCCGCATCGTGAGTGACAACCAAGAGCGTCCAATGGGTTTTGAGCTTGGCTAAGAGACTAACTAATTGTTGCCGCATTGACCAGTCTAGCCCTGCTGTCGGTTCATCCAACATGAGAATGTTGGGTTGCCGAATCAATTGTACTGCCAAAGCAAGGCGTCGCTGCTGCCCTCCACTCAATGCATGGGGCGGAGTTTGTAGGGATAAATCAGCCAATCCCACTTCCCCCAAGGCTTCATAAACCCTGTGGGAACCCAGCTCCGGATGCCCCAACCGTAGTTCCTCTAAGATAGTGTGGCCACAAAAATGTCGTTCTGGAAACTGAAACACTAACCCTGCTAGTTGTTGCAAGTGTTCTGAAGTCAGTTCTGTGTCTCGCCAGAAAACTCCGCCTCCTGTTTGTTCTGCTAGCCCTGCCAAAATTTCTAATAACGTTGTTTTGCCAGAACCGCTTGGCCCAATCACTAGTCCGAGTTGTTGCGGTGCGAGTTCCAAATTCAAAGCTTTTAAGATGGCGTTAGGGGTAGCAGGAGGGTGGTAAGTCAGGTTTTTGAGATACAGCATTCAGATCCGTACAAAAAAAAGGGCTTTTCGGAGGTTAGGATGAGAGCGATCGCGCTAACACTATTGCGCTTGTGTAGGTTCTACAAAAGTCGAACAGAACTGCTCTTCGCCTTCGGGCTTGGCTAAAATACTAGGCGTTATGTGTGCTTCGGGCCGTGAAGCTCATGGCTACAATGAGATTGATATCAACGTTGATTGACACGCTGATCATACAAAGTCAGCCCAGCTTGGTAGGTGCCCATTTCTCCAGGTTTATCAATTCTTCTCAATTGTGACAAAAATAACATTGATTCTCCACATTCTTACCAACTGGAACCTCCAATCAGCTGCAACGTCAGATTTTTACTAAGCATCATTTGTTGTGAGGATAACAATGACGAATTGGTTGCCTGCACCAAAACGGACAGTAACAGCCCTTGCCAGTGCAGCGGCTGTGGTACTTAGTTTGTGGGCGACGCCCACATTTGCCAAAGACCCCTTTCGCACCAATAATCTTCGCGCCATTGGCGATAATACTGAAGCGGCTTTTGAATCTATCTTCAAGGAAGGCAACTACAAAGCCGCCAAAAATTACTTACAAAAAGCAGAAGCGAGTGAACCAAACGAACCTCTAGCTTATGCCATGTTGGCGTCTCTTGCTTACACCGAGCAAGACTGGGAAATGCTCAAGCGCTACTCTACCAAAACTCTGGAAACAGCTCAGCAACTCACCCCTACTGACCCTTTACGCGGCAATCTCTATACAGCAGTAGGTCACTTTTTAGAAGGAACGTATAACTTTAAAAAGGACGGTGCCGTAGGAGCATTGAGTAAATTGCAGAAAGTTTTCCAATATCTGGATGCAGCGAAAAAGGTGTCTCCCAATGACCCAGAACTCAATTTGCTTACGGGTTACATGGATTTAATGTTAGCGGTAAATTTGCCATTTTCTGACCCAGCTCAAGCTATTGAAAAGTTAGAGACTTACGGCTCTCCCAAATATTTAGCGTATCGCGGCATTGCTATTGGCTATCGGGATTTGAAAAAGAATGATAAAGCCATGGAATTTGTAGATCGTGCCTTGGCAATGACACCGAATAACCCAGAGGTGTTATATCTTAAAGCGCAAATTTCGAGAAATCAGGGGAAGAAGCCGGAAGCCTTAGGGTTTTTCAAAAAAGCTTTGGAAAAACAGGCTCAACTGCCAAAGAACAGTGTTGCCCAGATTACCTACGAGCAGTGCCGACTGCAAAAGGAACTCGATAATAGCGATCGCGACTGTAAAGCAGAGATGGACAAAATTAGACAGAGCGCTAATTAAAGTTCACCTACATAATTGCTAGGAAAGGGGAAAAGGTAGATAAATCAAGCCTCTCGCTTTTTTTTTAAGCATGAAAATACCAGCTGCGGTTGCAGCTGGTTAAAAGCAATTGCTAATTTTGTTGTTGCTCTACATGGCAGAAATCCCAACTGCTGGTTCCCAAATCGGCAGCCGGAAAAATTCTTTATATATTTACCGTAACATAGAATACGATTTTTTTGTCATCAAAATTTACATTTTACTGAGATGTATCTACCAGGGGATAGTTGTTGCCCTGTTGCGGACGCCCCCAAAGGATTTGTTCTTGTTTGTAAATCGCCATACCCGGTTTAGCACCCTTTGGCTTGTAGACGTGCTTGGGTTTAGTATAAACCACTGGCACTTGCTCACTCTGACGCCCTTTGCTGTAGAGAGCGGCAAGGTCGGCTGCAAACTGTAAATCCGCGTCATCCGCAATCGATCCGGGTTCTAGTCGAAGGAGAACATGGCTACCGGCAATCTCTTGAGTGTGAAACCAGAGGTCATAATCTCCGGCCGTCCGAAACGTGAGCTGGTCATTTTGCCGATTGTTTCGACCAATTAACAATTCAAACCCACTGGGCGTTTTATAGCGGTACGGCTCAGAAACATCCGTAGCAGCTCGACTTCGTTGTTCTGGAGCGTCGAGATACCGTTGCCCAATGAGCTCCTCCCGGATTTCCTGTAGTGTTTGTAAATCTTCTGAGGTGTCGTAAATGTTGAGCTGAGCTAAGGATGCCTCTACCTGCTCTAAATACTGAATCTCTTCTTGTACCTCTGCGAGTAATGGTTCAACGGCATTGCGAGCGCGTTTGAGCTTTTGGTGACGCTTGTAGAGCGCTTGAGCATTTTGGACGGCATTCCTTTCAGGATTTAAGGGAATAGTAACGGGCTTATTGGTATCAAAATCCAGGAGTGTAATCGACTTCATCCCCGGTTCCCAATCTTGGAGGTAAGCCATCAACAAGTCAGCTTGTTGTCGGTGTTCGTCTGCCTGGTCTGATTGCTGTAAACGGTCTTCAAAAGTAGAGGCTTTCTGACGCAATTTTTCGAGACTATTGCCGACTTTCTGACTCAGTTGGTGACGCAACTGGGAAAATTCTTGTTGATTCAGCTTAGCCGTGTAGTATTCATTGAGTAAGGTTTGGACATTTCTGACCGCCTGAACAATGCCCCAGTCTAAGACCGTATATCCTTCCTCGATCCAACCCGGTTGAAACGGTGATTTTCCCTGATTCTTTTGTCCCTTGTCGATGATTTGTAGCCATTCTTGCCAGCGTTGAAATAGCTGTTTCCAATCGGAGGTCGTCAGGCTTTCGGTTGATTGATCAGGGTCTAATCCGGCAGCTTTAGCCATCGATCGCACAAGGACTGGACTTAATCCCCGGTAAGTTTTGAGCAGTTGACGCTGTAATGCACCGGGTACTAGACTCACTCGTTCTTGCCAGCGTTCTTGAGATTCGCTCAAGCTAGGGGTAGTGCCAGTGAGGGCTGGGGGTTTTTCGTAGGGTTGGCCGGTTTGAATGGTACGGACGCTAGACTGCTGGGAACTGACTTGATGAGCAGCTGTAATAATTAGGTTGTCGGCACCTGTAAGGATGACGTTACTGTATTTACCCATAATTTCCACATACAGGTGAAAGTTCGCCGGTTCTCCGGGGCGTCGGGCAAATTGTAAGTCTAAGGCACGTTCCCAAGGTGCGATCGCTTCAATAGATACTAGGGCAAGACCACTTAACTGGTGCCGGAGTTGGTCGCTGAAGGTAAAAGTATCGGGCGTTCGTGGGGGTGGGTCACCCATGCCCATTCGAGCCGCTTGGGGATGCCAGGAAATCGTCAGCCAACCTCGACCTTTTAAGGTGCGTAAGCAGAGGGAAATCGTATAGCGATCGCGCTGATAAACTTGTTCTACGCGTCCTGGTACCCAGTCAGAACGCAGTTCATAACAAGCAGCCGTTAGAGTCGTAAAGTCAACCGATTGCACAAGCAGTCTTCTCGGTAATCACATTAAGCATTAATACATATCCATCCTCTCAGATCGAGGATCGAGTCAGCCAAGGGTTTACTGTACTACTTTTTGATGGGTTTACCGACTAAGGGACATTGCAAAAGCTGTCCTTGTTCAATTTTGGGAACCAATCCATTACATTTGGCAGGGTTATTGACGGCTTTACAGGCTCAGCTTGATTTTGATTAGCAACGGGCAAAGTGGTTGGCGCAGTGACATTACCAACTTGGATCTGATAGCCAACATTCGCTGAATTCTGGGGAGTATTCATCCAATTCAGTACGGCATTGCCAGTGAGTGTAAAATTCTCCCCAATATCATAAATGTGAAAAATGCTGCTCTTGTTATTTGGAAATGAGGCAGCAATTCCAGAAATTGTTAGATTTACACTCGAATCTTTCAGTAATAGGCTCTCGATCATTACACTCGTAGATTCTTCGGCGGCTTTGGCGTAAATGAAAATGTCGTTAAAAGCTCCTTGGATTTGAGTTTCTAAAGTTTTATCACCCACTGTGTACTTAACCGTTGAACCATCGTAGTTTAACGAAAAAGGCTGCTTTTCTCCTTGAGTCCAAGCAAAATCTACTGAATTTTCCGTGTTCTCTGCCGCTTTTAAAGCAATCGTTCCGATGAATCCTCCTGCCATAAATGCAGGTTGACTTAATAAGGATTCTAATTCAGATTCTGAAGCGATTGTACTCAAACCAATTGCCTGAGCAGCAAGGGGGAAGAGAGATAATCCCATCGTCAAGAGAGCGGTTGAAAAACCTACCTGACTCACACCCATCGTTTTCCTCCGTTGTTGCACAAGTCTTGCTTAAATTTACTGGTGATTGTAAATAAAAACTGTGAATAAGCTGTGAAAAAAGACAGTGAAATAAGTGCTATTACCTATTTGGGGTTGACTTTTCTCTCGTTAGCATAAACTCTAGTTCTGTTAATCCAGTATGCGAAGTATATAGATTTACAAAAACTTGATTATTAACTTTCTTTTTCTAAAGTTATGATTAAGCTACTTCACAGCAATTTACACAGTAGATAGATTACCTACAAAAAGATGAAGATTCATCAAGCCTCCTCTCAACAAGTCAGTCAATCAGAGAGCTAAACCCAGATGTGAAGTATATATCTATCTCTAGACTGTTTCAGTGAGAGAGCGAATCAAGCCAAGATAAAACCTAAAATCAGGTTTTTCTGTGGAATTTAGCCTTGTAAGGCTAAATTATTGTGGATACCATGGAAACTAAATCCTAAAATGCTCCTCATACGGCTATTACCGCTAGTTCTTCATGGACATTCAGCTGATTAATATCGGTTTTGGTAATATCGTTTCGGCAAACCGCGTCGTTGCGATTGTTTCTCCAGAGTCTGCTCCTATCAAGCGTATCATTACGGATGCACGCGATCGCGGACAGCTAATTGATGCAACTTACGGGCGTCGGACTCGAGCAGTGATTATCACAGATTCGAGCCACGTTATTCTTTCAGCAATTCAACCGGAAACCGTTGCTCATCGCTTCGTGATCAGCAAAGATGGTCAAAGCGTTAATTCCTAAACTGTTCCTTTGTTTGAGGGAAGATGCAAACAGGCAAACTAATCGTGTTGACAGGGCCGAGTGGCGTTGGCAAGGGGACTTTGTTGCGATCGCTCCTAGCGCGGCACCCAGAACTCTATTTTTCCATCTCGGCAACAACACGCCAACCCCGTCCGGGCGAAGTTGAAGGGGTACATTATTACTTCGTCAGCCGTGAGAAATTTGAACAAATGGTAACCGCTGGTGAGCTTCTGGAGTGGGCAGAATTTGCGGGAAATTACTATGGAACGCCTCGTACTCCGGTAGAACGGCAAATTCAACAGGGGCGATCAGTTATTTTAGAAATTGAAGTCGTGGGTGCCCGGAAAATTCACGACACCTTCCCCACGGCCCTACGGATTTTCCTTCTTCCCCCAAGCTTAGCCGAACTAGAACGGCGAATTCGTGGGCGGGGTCAAGATAGTGAAGAAGCGATCGCTCGTCGTCTAGAACGTGCCAAAGCGGAAATTGATGCTGCTGATGAATTTGATGTTCAAATTGTCAACGACAACCTAGAAGCAGCTCTTGTTCGCCTAGAAGCGGTCATCTTTTAACTTGAAAATAGGAGTCAGGGGTCAGGAGTCAGGAGTCAGGGGTCAGGGGTCAGGAGTCAGGGGTCAGGAGTCAGGGG
>JBFLZA010000333.1:0-9746 GCA_040756535.1 Cyanobacteriota bacterium | reverse complement strand
TGACTTGTGCAGATCTGCGCTATGCAGATTTGCGGGGAGCCAATTTGAGGGGCGCGAACTTAAAGAAGGTAGACTTCACTGGGGCAAACCTGTTTGATGCTGATCTAGAGGGAGCCACACTAACTGGAGCAAATCTCACTCGGACAAACCTGAACCAGCAGATACCGTGTCATAAGGATCTGAGCCAGATAAAGTTTTCTGAAACCCTGGGAATGGATAGAGCAGGTTATCAGCTAGTGTCTTAAATCGTATTGTTGAATGAACTACCCGGCCTCATAGGAGGACGGAGTTTCTAAGTCCCCATCTGCTACTTGGCGAGTTTTTGACGCTTCACTTTGCCAAATTGCTGCATTGAGCCAGTATGCTTTCGCTTACGAGTCGTGAAAATTAGAACTAAAGTCTCCAACACTTGATTCGCTCTCTACAATTAATATCAGTCGAGTTCCCTGCTGCTATGTAAATGCAACAACGCAGTTGCAAATTGCTCGAGCCAATACTCCTGACTGGTATTTGGAGCGTGTTGTCTTTCCAGTACAACGTCTCTTCTTTGAAGCGCCACTGGAGGCTAAGCTAGAGATTCATACCGGAGTGTTCGCTAGCGCCATTCTTTCAGATTGTATACCTTGCGATCGCCTGTGCATTCAGTAAAACGCTGCCAATCAATCCCATCCATGCTACCTGCTTGTTAGGTCAGCGCTACGCTATTGTATGAATACACCTTTATACCTTACTCGATACCGGGTAACTTGTTATAACTAAAGGTTTATTAATTTAAATCTTTATTTTATTTAATTTTTCTACTTATTTCTATTAGTAATTGTTTACTTCTTTAGAAGCAGCTATTGCTCTAGTTATTGGCTTATATTTTATTACATTCTAGGCTGCGTTTTTCAGTTATCGCTGAGGGTTCATTCCTTCTTAAATCAAAAATTTTTAAGGAAGGATTCTCGATAGAGGTCGCTAAAAGGTTCTGTGCCTTATGCCGCCGCACCGACGACTAGAGTTGGAAACTCCAATTTATCCAATATGACTTCGCCGCTACAGGATTTACTCCAGGCAGTACCTGATTTACACCTTCAAATGTACTTTAAGTCTTCTCTGACGGCACTTTCTCATGCCATTGAGGACTTGGTTTTAGCAGGTAAAGGCTCTCCCCTGGTTATTACCAATTTTCAACAGGAGCGCTTTTACCGTCAAGAGGTGCTTCGCTATCGCCAAATTGGTCAACGTACAGATCAGGTTTACGTGCTAGCGGTACCAGAAGAAGAGTTTAGCTTAGCAGGAGCTTGTGAACCGTATGAACTCATTCCTCTCAACCCCAATGATGAAAGTACTCAAGAGTGGAACCTGATTGTTTTAGGACAGCAGTATGCTGCCTGCCTCATTTGTAAGGAACAAGTAGCTTCTGTACCTGTACCTATGGAGCAGGCACGGCAGTTTGAGGGAATTTGGACATTTGACCGTTCTGTTTGTATTCAGGCTGCTTGCCTTTTGCTCAAACGCATTGTTGCTTATCGACCAGAACTTGCTCCTAAAGTAGAGGAAGCATGGCAGCGCTATCGGCTCACAACAGAAGTTTCAGAGCGAGTGTTAAGTCCCATACCGCAGGTTATTGATTCTGAAATCTTTGTTCAACGCTTGGTCACTTACCTACAGGCTAATCAGTATAAGCTCCTCAAGACCTATCGAGCGATCGCTCTTCAAGAACGCAAAGAGCGTCTGATTAATGCCATCACTACCGCAATTCGCTACTCCCTCAATCCTCAAGACGTTCTCACCACTGCCGTACAGGAGTTAGGTCAGACTTTTGACGATTGTCGCTGCCTCCTCTATCGTTGTCGCGCTAATGACAAGGAAGCACAAATTGAATATGAATTTGTCCCTTCGGGTTTATCGCCCCTCCAAGGAGAAACTTGGTCTTTAGTAGACAATCCCCTGATTCAAGTTGCCTTGGCTCAGGATCGGGGCATCGCGATCGCAGATATTACTGAAGCTCCAACTTTACAACAAAATCCAGCCCTTCAGGCAATTATTCAACACGCTTCAATTCGCTCTTGGTTATTAGTACCCATCCGCTATCAAGGTAAGTTGCTAGGGATGCTAGAGCTGCATTATGGAGGCAAAGAACCCTATCACTGGGAAGATGACGAAATTGCACTAGTCGAAGCTATTGCCACTCAAGCAGGGGTTGCCTTAACTCAAGCTCAAGCTTATACCGACTTAGCCACTCTGAATCGCCAACTAGAATCCCTAGAACGCACCCAAAGTAACCTAATTGCAATTGTCGGTCATGAATTGCGAACTCCGTTGTCTACCATTCGCGTGTGTTTGGAAAGTTTAGCAACTGAACCGGATATGGTTTCACAAGTACGACAGATCATGTTGGAAACGGCTTTGGCGGATGCGGAGCGATTGCGAAGACTGATTCAAGATTTCCTTTCCCTCTCTAAATTAGAAAGTGGTCAGGTGTGCCGCCATCCAGAATCGATTCAGCTTAAGGAAGCCTTGGATTTAGCTCTATGTGGTATCAAAACTCGTTGGACACAAGAGACTTTACCTCAAATTAAGGTCAAACTCCCTCCTCAGTTACCTGCTGTTTACGCTGATGGAGAAGAACTGGTAATCGTCTTAACGCAACTCTTAGACAACGCCTGTAAGTTCACTGATTCTGGTCATGAGGTCATGATCGCAGCTCAAATACGTGACCCTGAAGAGGACGAAATGACCTTGAGCGATCGCAACTCGTCTTTGCCGGAGGCTCACCGTCCCTATCCCATGGTAGAAGTCATCGTTGCCGATCAAGGTCGAGGTATTGAACCGAGCCAGTTAGAAGCAATCTTTGATCGCTTTTATCAGGAAGAAGGAGCGCTACGGCGCACAGCGGGTGGAACGGGCTTGGGCTTGGCAATTTGCCGCCGTATTGTGGAAGGCATGGGAGGGAAAATTTGGGCTGAGTCTGCTGGTAAAGATCGAGGCAGTCAGTTTCACTTTACAGTACCCATTGAGACTCTTTCCCCTGAATACAAATCACTACAAGTCCTAAGCCCTAACCCGAACTTCTGACCTAATGGGTAGATCTGGCTGTGCTAAGATTTCTTCCCACTCAATCTTGGATAAAGGCTGTGGAACTAACTCAATGCCAAAACAACAACCAGCCGCCTCTGTTAGCGCCTCTACCACCGTTTGGATCAGAGCGTCTCCTTCCTGCTGAATTGGAAGTTTGACGATAGGTGGTGCTGGTTCACCAAATACTTGAGTAAACAACTCCGTATCTCTTGACAAACGCATGGAACCATGCTGTAGAGTAGCGTTTTTTTGTTGCAGTTGGGCACTGCCGATGAGTTTGTAGCCCTCAACCGAGACTAAATCGGCACCTGTCGCCGTGCCAAAACAGCTAGGACTGTGAGTATACTCTCGTCCTGCTGACCCGTAGTTCAGAGAGATACCTAGCGATCGCCAACCTTGAATCAAAAACTCGCAAATGGCTTGATAGATATCAAGTCGCTTGCCAGTCAGCCCGGATGTGACCACCATGTAGGTTAAATCTCCCTGGTGCAACACGGCTCGTCCACCAGTAGGACGGCGCACTAAATCTACGGGTTTTTCTTGCCAAGTTAGCTGCTCCCAGAACTCCGGCCAGCGGCGTTGGTGATATCCCAATGAAAGGGTTGGAGATGCCCAAGTATAAAATCGCAATACTGGAGGCTGCTTTCCGGCTTGGTGCTGATTTAAGAGCCAACGGTCGATCGCCATTTGCACTTGTCCCGTTGCCTGTAGCAACGGAATCAAACGCCAAGTTGGTTTGAGATTGTCGGTAAAGTCGGCCAGATGCATCCCCAAGCTCTATATCATTGCAGCAGATCCAGGCTAACGGCTGATTGTTTAGATACCAAACTCACTTTGTAAAGCTTCGTCATTGTCATCTGCGATCGTTGCTACAACAGTAATCGCCCGAGAAATTTCTCCAGGTGATAACTCGGCAACAGTGCGTGAAGATAACACCACCACTTGGTCATTGACAATAGCGAAACTGGATTCAAACGTATCAGACCAATTCATTTCCAGTAGCTGGCGCATTAACTGCGGCTCATTTTTCGCTGGAAGCTTAAGCACTGACGACCAAACCGTAAAGGTGTCATCATCAGTAGAACCAGTGAGTTGCACAAACACTTCAACGCTACCGTACTTAAACTTCCACATGCAACCGTCTTCGCTATGGCTCACCATGGCAGTACCTTCTTGATCCAAGCTGGAGATTACCGTCTCGATAATTTCCACATGGTTGACGGTAGTGCTATCCTCGACTAACTCATTGGTGACAATCTCTTCCGTTGACAAGGTTTCGGTGGAGAGTGTTTCAGGGTTTGGCTCTTGGACAGTCATAGGCGTCAGTTGTTTACTCCGATTGGTGTTCGCTCAAGACTCAGTATCACCCGTGAGTGACTCTCTTGGTTTATAGGGGTTTCTTAATCAATTTTTATCAAAATTTAAGGTGCAGGAGAGGCCTACTATAGACATAGCTCTTCGCGACTTTGCCTTCAAGTCCACTTCAAATGTGGAATGCTGGGGAAAAGCCACGAAGAGCGATCGCCTAATTTTTTAACGTGCCAATCAGAAGGCTTTACGCGGTAACTTTTTTGTTCTGCTTCTGCGTGCGATTTAAGCCGTTCAAGAACATCGGTACAAACTTCTCCATAAACGCCTGTGGGTCGCGGTTCCATGCCCGTTGAGCCACATCAATCCGGGTCATCTGTAGCTCAGGAGCGAGCAAAGTTTGCGGCAGGCGCTCCATCAGGTACTGCGGGCGTTCCCAAACGGGCATGGTATTGGCAATTTCTAGGAGATTGTTCAGTCGGCGCAGTTCCGCCCCTGCCATAATATCCATGCCCGACTCGTAAGCTGCCTGTTCAATCGCAACGTACTTGCGCTTCGCCTGCTCTACCTGCTCGCGATGTTCGGGGCTTTTCTTGGCGATTTGGGCTAGCAAGCGGTTTCCCCAACGGACGTGACCGGCTTCTTCTGGGAAAATCTGTTCGATTGTTTCCCGGATTTTGATATTTTCCTCAGTTTGCGGTGCTTCTTTCAGCGCTTGGATGTGAGCAGAGAAATATTCACAACCTCGCTTTTCCGTGACGTTAATCGCTGCCAGCATGGCAATGATAGCCTCTTCCCTTTGGCTTTCCGTTTGATAGACATCTTTATCTGTGAGCCGCTCAAATTCATTGATATATGACATTCCAGGCGGCGTACTGATGTCTGCCCCCAATTCCACGAGAAGGTCAGTGAGCCACATTGCATGACGGGCTTCATCGGAAATGTGATGGGATAAATCCCGTATCAGCTCCTTTGGCTTTCCGTCCAATCGCTCGATGACATCCGTCAAGTCTTTGCAACTACGTTGTTCGCTATAGCGGTAGCGATTGAGTGTGATCTGGTGGATTTCGCGATCGCGCACGACATTTTTCATAATGTCACGCGCACTCATCGTGTTGTTAAATTTGCGGGGATAAGCAACTGTCATATGTTTTATGTGTTTTTTTGTCAATTTATTTATCTAATTGTAACGTAGTTTTCTGGGATAAAACGGCTTACATCCACCCATATACGGCGTTACGTCCGTCCTAAGCATTCAACAGAGGCTTGTGAGCAATCCAGTATTTACTCATAAAGTGATGTTGAAGTGTAATATCTTGGAAGCCTGCTCAGACATGGAAATAGCTCAGCTTTCTTTACAATCTATTATCTTTGTTATGTAAAAAATTGTAACGAAAAAACCAAGTACGATTTCCAACCGAAAGGCAGATTTAACAGGGAATCGGGAACAGGGAATCGGGAATTGGGAACAGTGCTGGTTTCCCATGAGGATTTAATCTTTTCTGGCACAAAAAAGCCACCTTTAAGGTGGCTCATATTGTCTTTTTTAGACGAGCAATTCCCCTAAAGGCTGAGATTAGCAATCATAGTAGAGGGAAAACTCATAAGGATGAGGACGCAGCCGCATCGGGTTGACTTCATTGTCAAGTTTGTAAGCAATCCAATTTTCGATGAAGTCTTCGGTGAACACACCAGTGCTGGTCAAGAAACTATGATCTTTTTCCAAGCTTTCCAGAGCATCTTCCAGAGAACCAGGGGTGGAAGGAATCTTGCTCAACTCTTCTGGACTGAGGTCGTAGATATCCACATCCAGCGGTTCACCGGGGTCAATCTCATTCTTAATCCCATCAATCCCGGCGCAGAGCATTGCTGCAAAAGCAATATAGGGGTTGCAAGTTGCATCAGGACAACGGAACTCTAAGCGCTTCGCTTTGGGATTCGTGCCGGATAGGGGGATACGGATAGAAGCCGAACGGTTACCTTGAGAGTAGGCCAAGTTTACTGGAGCTTCAAACCCAGGCACCAAGCGCTTGTAAGAGTTCGTGGTGGGGTTTGTAAGGGCCAGTAGTGCAGGTGCGTGCTTGAGCAAACCGCCGATGTAATTCAGCGCCATCTTGCTCAGGTTAGCGTAGCCATCTCCCCAGAACAACGGTTGTCCATCCTTCCAGATGGATTGGTGGGTGTGCATCCCGGAACCGTTGTCATTAAACAGCGGCTTAGGCATGAAGGTAACAGTTTTGCCATACTTTTTGGCAACGTTTTTGATGACATATTTGTAGGTCATCAAGTAGTCAGCCGCTTCAACGAGAGTCGCAAAGCGGAAACCTAGCTCGTTCTGTCCACCAGTAGCCACCTCATGGTGGTGCTTTTCAATGGGTACACCACACTCAGCCATCGTCAGCAGCATCTCGGTACGCATGTCTTGCTGCGTATCGGTGGGCGAGACGGGGAAATAACCTTCCTTATAGCGGGGCTTATATCCTAGGTTGCCGCCTGCTTCTTCCCGACCTGAATTCCAACGACCCTCGACGCTGTCTACATAGTAGAAGCCTTTGCTTTCGGTTTGGTCGAAACGGACATCATCAAATATGAAGAATTCAGCTTCTGGACCAATGAATGCCGTATCTCCCAAGCCTGTTGACTTCAGGAAATCAATTGCTTTCTGAGCGATGGTGCGGGGGTCGCGGTTATACCATTCCCCGGTACGAGGCTCTTTAATAGAGCAGATCATGCTCAGGGTTTTTTCTTTCATGAATGGGTCGATCCATGCTGTTTTTGGATCGGGCACCATGGCCATGTCAGATTCGTTGATGGCTTTCCAACCCCGAATACTGGAACCGTCGAAGGGAACGCCCTCATCAAAGGAACTCTCGTCGATTTGATTGTAGTAGAACGAGCAGTGCTGCCAGATCCCTGGCATGTCAATGAATTTGAGGTCAATAATTTTGATGTCTTCATCTTGAATCATTTTTAAGACATCTTGTGGGGTTTCTGGCATGAATGACTCCTGTTGTCAGTTAGATTTTCGTTCAAAAACGGGACGAATAATTAAACGGTATCGGTGACGGGGGTTGACAAGGTTAGAGCTTGCACTGCTCTACCTGAGGTTAATCGGGGAACGGTTGTTAGCCAACCATCTGGAGCCTTGGCTCTCTACATCTGACTCATCCTATGGAGAGAAAGTGGGAGCTTTTGTATCCAAAGTTACAGAATCTCTCTTGCTAATTCTGCCCATACCTAGAAAGATTAAAAAATGTAGCAAAATTAACAAAATTTGACCAGTTGCATTACTCTGAACATAGAGCTGTATTAAAAAATACATTTTTTTCGGGGTAATTATGAGCTTTAATATTGGAACTAATGATTTTGGCCAGGAAGAGGCACTCCAATATCAACCCGGACAGCGAGTAGAGCTAAAAACTCGTCCAGGTGTAGTGGATGTCATTTCTGAATATGACCCCATGATGGTACCTCCCATTTGGCTGGCCAATGATCCAAAGCCCCGATATCCCCATGAGTTGAATTTGATGGCCAAACCCGTTATGGGTAATGTGTGGTCTAGGTTATCCCAGCACCGTTGGGCTGGGCATCCAGGGCAAAAAGCTTCTGTTCCCCTGGCAACATCTTCTCGATAGGGAGTGACCTCTCCTTACCCCCGAGATTGGAGAGTAAGGAGGATGCGCCAAATTAATTTAGTCCAGGGGTCAGCCACCTGTACAACAGGTTCTTCTACGGAAGATTGGTCAACCCTGAGCCTTGGTTGGAAGCCCACCCCCTTTTAGGGGGTTGGGAGTGTCACGCAGGAACCTCAATTTTTTGGTGACCCGCAAGATTAAAGGCTTTGTGAATAGCTTGTAAGGCAGTTACGCCATCCTCTTTAGCCACCACACAGCTAATCTTAATTTCCGAAGTGGTAATCATTTGAATATTGATCTGGTGTTGAGCGAGCGCTTCAAACATACGGGCGGCGACACCTGGTTGTCCCACCATTCCAGCCCCCACAATACTGACTTTGGCAATGTTGGGATCGAGCAGAATCTCACTGCATCCTAGTAGGTTTTGAGCCTGTTGTAGAACCATCCGAGCGGCTTCTGCATCGGCTTGCGACACCGTAAAAGCAATATCACGGGTGGGAACGCCATTAACAACTCGGCAACGCTGAGATTGGATGATCATATCGACACTGATATTTTGCTCGGCTAGGAGTCCGAACAAATGTGCTGCCATGCCTGGGCGATCGGGAATATGGCGAATGGCTAGACGGGCTTGGTTGAGGTCGAGAGCAACACCTCGGACTGGAGAAGAGGAATGGGGAAGCGATTCATCGGCCGCAGCTAATCGGGTTGGGGAACTGTCGATTTGGAAGGTTTGGCACAAAGCTGCGATCGCCTTATCGACATCTTCAGCATCAATCACACAACTGACTTTCACCTCAGAGGTAGAAATCATCTGAACGTTGACGCCAACATTTGCCAGAGTTTTGAACATCTGCGCGGCAATACCCGGTCGTCCGATCATCCCTGCACCCGCGATCGAGATTTTGGCAATGCCTCGTGCTACCATCACCTCGGCTTCTTCAGGATGAGTAGTAGGGTGACTGCGTAGAGAGGGTGCGATCGCTTCGGCTACCGCTTCCGCTCGATTGAGAATTTCTTTACTGACAGTAAAAGCAATATCGTTTGTATTACCCTCGTGGATCGACTGGATAATCAAATCCACATCCAAATCTTGATGGGCAATCTCACCAAACAACCGAGCAGCAACACCAGGATAATCCGGCACTCGCAACAGCGACACTTTCGCCTGGTCGGTATCAAATTCTACAGCATCGACGGGTCGAGCAATCTCCAACCCTTGTAAAGAACGCGGCTGAGGTCGGGGAGAAACGACACGCGTACCAGGGTCATCCGTCCAACTGGACAACACTACCAAGGTTACGCCATAATTCCGAGCAATTTCCACCGCACGGGGATGCAGCACCTTTGCTCCCAAACTGGCTAATTCCAGCATTTCATCTGCCGTAATCTCGTCCATCAGTTGAGCTTCCGGCACAAGGCGAGGGTCGGTCGTCAAAATCCCCGGAACATCTGTATAAATCTCACAGCGTTCCGCCCTCAATGCCGCTGCTAGCGCTACAGCTGAGGTATCTGAACCCCCACGACCAAGAGTGGTAATTTCCAATTGATTAAGGCTGCTAATGCCCTGAAAACCAGCAACAACAATGACTTTCCCCTCATTAAGATGCTGCTCGATCCGCTCAGTATGAATATCGAGAATTCGAGCACGACTGTATTGTGCTTCCGTGACAATTCCCACCTGGGCCCCCGTCAGGGAAATCGCGGGTTGCCCCAATTCCTGCAACGCCATGGACA
>JBFLZA010000332.1:0-9787 GCA_040756535.1 Cyanobacteriota bacterium | reverse complement strand
GTTGAGCCAGTTAGCTTGACTGAGTGTTGATTGTGTTGTGTCTACAACGACTGCCTATAAAAACTTCTTTGAAGGTAGGGCTAAATACCCTAGATTCAAGGCAAAAAAAAATAAGCAGTCAATTCAGTATCCTCAGTCTGTCACGGTTGCTGATGGCTGTCTCAAGTTTCCGGGTCGTGTCGGTGTTGTCAAAGCTAAACTACACAGACCGATTGACGGAGCAATTAAGACTGTAACTATCAGCATGACTTCATCAGGGAAGTATTATGCTGCTGTTTTGCTCGAGCTAGAAGGAGACAAAATTGCGCCTAACACTGACGGTAAAGTCGCGGGGATTGACTTGGGGTTGAAAGATTTTGCAATTGTCAACGACGGTGCCAAAACATCCAAGTATGCCAATCCTAAACACTTGAGCCTTCATGAGCGTAACCTCAAGAGAAAACAGCAAAAGCTAGCAAGAAAGGAGAAAGGAAGCAACTCCAGAAATAAAGCAAGGATTCTGGTCGCTAGGGTTCACGAACGAGTTAGCCATGTCCGCCAAGACTATTTGCATAAGCTTTCGAGAAAGCTTGTTGACGATAACCAAGTCATCGTAGTCGAAAGTCTAAACACTAAGGGCATGGTTCGTAACCATAAACTAGCTAAAGCAATTTCTGATGTGGGCTGGGGAATGTTTGTCAATTTTCTCTCATACAAATTAGATTGTGAAGGTAAAGTATTGGTGGAGATTGACAGATGGTTCCCTAGCTCAAAACTTTGCTCAAACTGTCACTATCAGATAATGGAGATGCCGCTAGATGTCAGGACTTGGATTTGTCCTAGTTGTGGTACTCACCATGATCGGGATGGTAACGCTGCAATCAATATTAGAGCCGAGGGCATCAGAATGCTATCGGTCTTGGGAACCAGGACTGCTGCTGATGGAGGGGAAGTAAGACCAAAGCTCGGACGCAAGTCTAAGCTGAGGCATTCCCCCGTGAAGTCAGAAGCTCACGCTGCACCGTCAGGTCAGCGTTGAGTAGTTCACACCGCCTCTAGATTCTTTTCGCCTGTCCGAATCCGAACAACCTGATCGACGGGACTGATGAAAATTTTGCCGTCGCCGATTTCACCTGTTCGGGCAGCGAGAATGATTTTGTCTACCACCATATCAACTTGGTTGTCTTCAACGACAATTTCCACTTTGAGCTTTTGCAGGAACTCAACGGTGTATTCAGAGCCGCGATAGCGTTCGGTTTGACCTTTCTGGCGTCCAAACCCCCGGACTTCAGAAACTGTCATCCCGACAATACCAGCGTTGACTAGGGCGATTTTTACTTCGTCTAGCTTAAAGGGCCTGATAATTGCTTCTACCTTTTTCAAGATTTGTACTCCTCACGAATTTTTCTATCTATCTTTGTGACCTCTCCTACACCGAATACTCGCTGCGCCCGCTCTCGCTAACGCTAACTAAGATTACGGTGTAGGCTTCTCAATCTCACGATCAAGCCTTCCTGGTTACTTCTCGTTTCCGAGTTTTGTACCACTTCCCTAGAGCAGCCCCATGACTCACTCCCCGGCAGACCGATTGCCCAGGCAGTTTCCTTTCCGCACAGCCCATGCGTACTTTGCTGACAAGAGCTATATAAAGACAGCATGACACTTTCTAGCACCGTCTAGATCGGTGTTTTGTAACTTTTATTACATTTTGATGTGAGAAAGTGCCTTGATGAGTTATTCGCCTTTTGCAGGAAAAAGCGATCGCCAGCCACCTGGGATTGACAACTAAAGTGCATCCAAAAATCTGTCCCCTGGTAGCGATCGCTGTTGCAGGTGTTGATTCATTTGAATAGCGGCAGCTAATCCAGAGTGCAAGGCACTTTCTAGCAAATTCCCCCCACACCAATCGCCACAACAAACTAAAGGTAACGGTGTTTCAGCATCGAGGCAATCTTGATTTAAGAAATGATGGGGAAAGGCATAACGCCAACGCTGGACTTGAAACCAATCAGGGGTATTGAGCCAAGGAATGAGTAACTGTGCAGCACGAGATAAGAGCTGTTGTCCTGCTGAATTTAAATCTTGGGCATCTAAGTATTGTTGGGCAAATTTAGCCGTACTTTGCATTACAAAGATGGGCACCTGAGGATCGGGACGCTTACTGCTGTCTAAGCCAATCCAAGCTAAATCTGAATCATTTGATATAGTACAAGCGTTCCAAGTTGGTAAAGGCGATTCATCAACTGACCCTACCCGATAGCCTGCCATCACACTGAGACAAGGGTCAAATTCGACAGAGCGCAAGCTATCTAAAAATTCTGAGGGCAACCCTGTTTGGAGCAAGGGTTCTAGTAGCATCAGAGCTTGGGGAGCGGGAATGGCAACAACAACGGCTTTCGCTGTTAGTTCGTTATCTGTCTGTTCAGAGGAGTCTAGAGTAAAATCCCATGTTTGTGCTTCTGTGGGTTTGATCATCTGTACTCGACAGTTGCGCCAAATGTCTAAACCTGTGGCGAGAAATTTGGCAACTGCTGTCATTCCGGCAGGTGCTATGTAACGCTGGAGTGATGAGGAGTGAGTAGGACTTGGGAGAACTGATTCGGATTGGTCGGATTTAAGTTCGTAAATAGTATCTGCCCAAACCTTAAGGATGCCACGTCCTTCTAAACGCTCAATGAGTTGGCGCAACATCCTGGCTTGCGGTTCTAGATAACGCACCCCATGATCGATATAGATACCTTGGAGGCGTCGGGTTGCGACTCGTCCACCAACACCGCGAGATTTTTCTAAGACGACGACATGATATCCAGCTTGATGCAGTTGTTGGGCGCAGGTGAGTCCTGCGAGTCCTGCACCAATAATAGCGATATCAAACACAGCGAATGCTCCTAATAAGCATAGATTTAGATAGAAGTAGAATAATTGACGAGAATGAATCTGGGGTTTTGGAGGGAAGGACGTTGGATGAACTAAGAAGTGCGTTGGAGTTGGCCACAGAAGAGGAATTAATGCAGTTGACGGAGATTCTCTTCCGCCGTAAGTTTAATCCTCTAGATTACCTTCAAACGCATGACCCACTTGAGATTCAAAGCCGCGATCGCGAAGCTTGGTTGGATGCGATAGAGGAGCGATTTCGCTTTTTGGCAGCGGATGGGATGACGGTACTAAAGGGACGCACCCATCAATTTACCTACCGACAAGCGCTGATTCAAGTTTGTCATTTCCTGAAGATTCCTTACTCTAAAAAGCTTTCCACAACGGATATTGAGGCGGAGATATTTTTGAATTTGATGGGTAAAGCATGGAAACGCTTACCCGCCTCAGAAAAGAAATCCCTCACAGTACGGGTTCAGCGATCATTAGCTGAGTCTAAACTTTCGGAACCACTCCCCGTGCATATCCAACACGATCCCATTGGTTTGCTGATCAGAGGGGGTAGTGCTTTAGCCGTCAGTTCAATTCTTAAACCCATGCTGTTGCAACAGATGGCACATCAGTTTGCTATTCATTTTGCCAGCTATCAAGTGGCAAAAGACGTAGTAATTCAAGGCGGTACGGCAGCGGCAGCGCAGTTTCAGAACTACCTGACTCTGCAAACGGCACGGCGGGGAATGGCAATGAATGCCGCTCGTTATGGAGCAACTCGAAGTGCATTTGCTTTTCTAGGGCCGCTACTCTGGGGATGTTTTTTTGCGGACTTGGGTTGGAGAGCGATCGCTACCAATTATGGTCGCATTATCCCCACCATTTTTGCTTTAGCACAAATTCGTCTTACCCGTGCTGAGTGTTGGGAACCGATTTGATCACAGGGATTACCTGTACCATATCCCTTCAACCCAGAGCGCCTGTTAACTTGGGAGGCGAGGAGTGAGCCGCTTTACCATCCAAGACACCCTATATGGTCTCTCTCAAACGCTCAAAACCCTTGTGAGCAGACATCCTGAGCCAAGATTGCAAGGGGCTTGGAGGGTAATGCAACTGGGACTGCTCTTTTTCCCTTGGATGCCAATAGTTGGAACGGTAGGAATATTCCTAGCCGTAGCGGGGACTTGGAAACAGAAGTACCGCGCTATTATTCGACGCCCTTTGAATTGGGGACTGATTATCCTCAGTGGTTGGTTGGTTATTACTTGTTGCTTCGCAAATAACCGTATAGAAGCATTCTTGGGTTTAGCCAATTTAATTCCTTATTTCCTCGTTTTTGCTGCCTTAAGTGCCCTAATTCAGACTCCTAGCCAGCTACGGCAGCTAGCGAGGATTCTGGTTGTTGGTTCCTTACCTGTTATCGTTATCGGCTTTGGGCAACTGTTTTTAGGATGGGCTGATAAAAATCTATTGCCTGCTGTATTAGGTTGGGTACTCGAACCCAATGGCAATCCCCCTGGGCGGATGGCTTCAACGTTTATGTACGCCAATATTCTCGCCGCTTACCTGCAACTGGTGTTTATTTTGGGTTTGGGACTGGGGATTGAGACGTTTCAAGCTTGGCGAAAGAACAGGAATAAATTCCAATGCCGTCAGCTCGTGTTTTTGAGTGTAGCGGTTTTTGGGAATGCGATCGCTCTTATTCTGACTAACTCTCGCAATGCTTGGGGTATTGCAGTTTTAGCTTGCCTTGCTTTTGCCCTTTACCTAGGGTGGCACTGGATTGTACTGGGAGTGACGGCGGCGGCGGGTACTGTTCTCTGGGCGTCCTTTGGCCCGGAATTTGGGCGTCAATGGCTGCGTAGTACCCTTGTCCCTCCTTTCTTCTGGGCACGACTAACTGATCAATTGCATCCCAACCGCCCTGTAGCTTTGATGCGGAAAACCCAGTGGCAATTTACTGGGAATATGATTCAGGAGCGTCCTTGGATGGGGTGGGGGCTACGGAATTTTACCCCCCTCTACGAAGCTAAAATGAATCTGTGGCTGGGGCATCCCCACAATTTACTACTGATGTTGATGGCTGAAACTGGCCTTCCCGCCACAGTGCTATTGTGTGGTTTGATTGGCTGGATTTTGGCTCTAGGTGTTCTGCTCTTAAGGGTTTGGTCAGATGTGGAATTTCCTGAAAGCTTATCTTCTTGGCATCAAGATAAATTAATTTTTTTCACGTATCTAGTAGCATTCGGTGGCTTTACCCTATTTAACTTGGTAGACGTTACACTGTTTGATCTGCGAGTCAATACCCTCTGTTGGCTGGTTTTATCAGCCATTTGCGGCGTAGTCTATCAATATCAGGGGCTTCTCTTGAGAAAAGACTTTGAGAAAACGACTCCATCCAATTAGCTCATCCTGTCTTGGAATGGGTGCGAATATTAAAGTGGCGATCGCTGGAGTCCATTCTTCCTAGCGCTGCTCTCTTTGCTTCGCTTAAAATAATCAAAAACCCTTTTTCAAGAAGCAGGATGAAACTGCGGTGGCTCAAGAGCGGGTAAGACAAACAATCAGAGAGCGCGTAATAGTAGCCAGTCCCAACTATTATGCACTATTGGGTTTACATCCCAGTGCATCACCCATAGAAGTCCGACGTGCCTATCGGGAACTCAGTAAGCTCTATCATCCCGATACCACTGAGTTACCCACTGACACGGCAACTCAGAAGTTTCAACAAATCAATGAAGCCTATGCGACTTTAAGCAATCCCGAACGGCGAGGGGCGTATGACCAAAAAATCGGCTACTCACGTTTTACCGTGATTCAGCAGCCTCCGGGCTTCAATACGCCAGTGAACCAACAGCGACGCACCTACTCGTCCTCAGCTTACCTTGACCCCACTGACCGTCCTCTCTCGGCTGGTGAGATTTTTGCTCTGTTTATTCTGGGCTTAACCTTCATCGGTTGCTTGCTGCTTGCGATCGCAATTGGTTTAACACGAGGAGAGTCGGCCTTTCAAGTGTCTGGAGTCAGGAGAAGCGGTTCGCCAACCCAACAACAGCTAAACTCTCAACCCCTAAGAGCGATTACCAACCTTAATTCCCCTTTAGATGAGCCATTAGTCACCAGTAAGGCTCCGACAATTCCTGGCATTGGTGCCAACCGATAAGTACGAGTCTCTAGTATCGCGCTAATTAGACAAAAATCAAATCCATCAAAATTCTGTTTAAAGTACCCCAAATCGTCCTGATATAACTCAAAATAATCCACCTATATGGCTTTTCCAACCGCAGATACTCCTCTATACAACCATCCCCTCCCGGAAATCGAGAGGTGGCTCAAGATCCAAGGATGTGAACAAGACCGCGACGACCTCCACTGCTGGCATGTTGAACGCTCCACTTGGAAAGCTGAATTATGCTTGGAGATCGAGGAGTTAACCGTGCGCTATTTGAAAGCCGGAGAAGGTGGGCGAGATATTCAACGCTCCTTCAAATACTCTCTCAGCCGCAGGGATATAGAAGCGGCTGTTTTCTCCGGCCCTTAACAGTCGAAAGTCAGAAGGTTGGAAAGTTAGCAAATTGAAAATAGAACAATAAGTTCAAGAGTGATAAGTTTAAAGCTTCCACCTATCGCTCGTTAACTTTTCAATCCTGAGTACCTCCGTGGCACTAATAATCTTCCCACCTGGGCTACGCCCCGCTGCGCTAACAAACCTATAACTTTCAAGGTTTCAATTTTTAACCTTCAATCCTGCTTAAACCTTCCCAAATCGTCGCTCACGCTTTTGATAAGCAGACAATGCGCGATGAAATTCAGCGCGATCAAAATCCGGCCAAAGGGCGTCTGTGATGTAAATTTCCGCATAAGCCATTTGCCAAAGCAGGAAATTGCTCAAGCGCATCTCACCACTGGTACGAATCAGCAAATCGGGGTCAGATAAGTTAGCCGTATAGAGATGACGGGAAAATAGTTCCTCGTCAACTTCATCCGGTTGAATTTTACCTTGTTGTACTTCAGTCGCGATCGCACGACAGGCTTGTAAAATATCCTGGCGTCCTCCGTAGTTAGTAGCAACAGTAAACTCAATGCCGCCATTATGCTGAGTTTGAATCATCGAACGCTCAATTTCAGCCTGTAGCGATTTCGGCAGAACCGATAAATTCCCCACAAACTGAATCCGCACGTTTTCTTGCATCATCTCTTGGAGTTCTCGCTTCAACACGCGCTCAAACAGCGTCATCAAGAAATCCACTTCCTCCAAGGGACGCCCCCAGTTCTCTGTGGAAAACGCATAAGCGGTGAGGGCTTTGACTCCCCAATCCCTACAGCAGCGCAGCAAATTTTTCAGGGCATCTACTCCCTGCCGATGACCCATTATTCGAGGGAGTCCTCGGCGTTTTGCCCAGCGACCATTACCATCCATAATGACCGCCACATGCTGGGGCAACCGTTCTCGATCAAGGTCGTTTGGTAACTCTTGTAATATAGTTTGCTTAGCAGTCATTTCTTCTCTTCAGAAGTTGATGACGGAAGACGAAGGACACGCGAAACCAACCCTCTTGTTCTAGACTTAATTTGACGACTAATCGTGCGAAACCCTGGAGCAACTGCCTCACGGTCAACAGCAGTCGAAAATTTAGCCTCTAGTAATTCTTTCAATTTAGAGCTAGTTAAGGGTCGGTTCAGTTTTCCTCGTTCCGCCAAAGAAATTGAACCCGTCTCTTCAGATACAACCACACAAATGCAATTTTCGACACGCTCGGTAATTCCCATTGCTGCCCGATGGCGCGTACCTAGCTGGCGTGACGCTGTACGTTCAGAAAGAGGCAAAATTACACCGGCGGCAGCAACGCGAGAACCACGAATCAACACGGCTCCATCATGCAACAATGTCGTCGTTTGAAAAATTGTTTGCAGCAGTTCTTTTGAAACTTCAGCATTGAGCTGAACTCCTGGTACAGAAACATCCCGTTCATCAATCGGCCCATTGGTTTCCACAATCATAAGAGCGCCGACCCGATTTTGGGATAATTCTTTAACTGCGTCCACAATTTCATCTATGACACTGTCGGGTTTGGGAATTGGCCGTCGTTTCTCTTGAAACAATTGCACAATTTCCCCCCGCCCGACTTGTTCAAGAAATCGGCGAAACTCTGACTGAAAGATTACAGCCATTGCTACAGCCGAGCCAACCACCAACTTTTCTAACACAAAACTCAGCAGCGTCAACCCCAGTCGATTACTTAAGGCTGCCGCCAACATTAGGACAATTAATCCCCGAACCATCCACAAGGTTCGGCGCTCCCCAATAATGAGGAGCACCATATAAGTTAGGGCCAGAACCAATCCAACATCAATGCTATGAAGCAATAAGGATGGAGCCCAGCTTGGGTCAGGAACAGAACCCGACGACGAGGGGGGCATTGAACTTCTATAAACGATTAGCTATTGGGATGCTTAACTCTGGCTTGATTTTAACGGGAGAAAGCGGTTAATTGTCAGCAAGAGAGCCATTGATATTTGGCAAAGTGTTAGCTAGCCAGACTTCTTGCCCTAGCAGTGCATTATTTTGTCTTGGTTCGGTTACATCATCCAAACAAACTTTACAAGCTCATGACTAAAAGCTAGGCGTTTATTGGGATGAGTCGCTCTGGTAAACGATCTTGCCGAATTAAATCCTGGTAGGTCTCCCGCTTTAAAATCAAGTTGGCCTCTCCTTCATTGACCAATACAGCCGCCGGTCGGGGCAACCGATTGTAATTAGAAGCCATGCTGTAATTGTATGCACCCGTAGCCATAACCACCAAGATATCTCCTGTCTCTGTTTTAGGCAGGACAGCTTCTTTAATCAAGATGTCTCCTGATTCACAGTGCTTGCCGGCAACAGTAACCGTTTCAGTTGCGGGCGCTGACAGCCGATTAGCGATAACGGCTCGATATAGAGACTGGTAAGTAATAGGACGAGGGTTATCCGACATTCCGCCATCAACAGATAGGTACGTCCGGATTTCAGGAATAACTTTACGACCTCCCACTGTATAGGCTGTAACACAGGCTGAACCCACCAGGGATCGTCCGGGTTCACACAATAGCTTGGGTAGGGGCATTTCCTGAGCTTGGCAAGCACTCGTCAGCGCTTCACAAACCCCCTTCACCCATTCGTCAATACTAGGAGGATCGTCGGATTCTGTATAACGAATCCCCAAGCCTCCCCCAACATTAATTTCTTGAATCGATAACCCGTAGCTAGAAGCTTTACTCATAAATTCCACCAAGACACCCGCCAAATCTTGATGAGGTTGGCGCTCAAAAATCTGAGAGCCAATGTGAGCGTGTAAGCCAATGCAGTTTAGGGATGGATTTTGGCTGACAAAGGTAAACAGTTCGTCTAAATCGTTGGGATCAAAACCAAACTTGCTATCGAGGTGGCCTGTGCGAATGTACTCGTGAGTGTGGCACTCAATGCCTGGGGTGATGCGGAGCATAATCCGAATGGGCTGAACCTTTAAAGCCATATCGGCTAAAGTTTGTAACTCCAGCCAGTTATCCACAACAATCGTGCAGCCACTTTCAATTCCTAGCTCAAGTTCGGCAATTGATTTGTTGTTGCCGTGGAAATAAAGTTGGGTGGCATTGACACCTGCTTCCAAAGCCGTGTAAAGTTCACCACCTGACACAACATCGATCCCCAAGCCTTCTGAAGCTGCGATCGCACAAATAGCCAGACAATTCCAAGCTTTGGAGGCATAAAGCACCAAAGAATCCCCTGGGTAGTAGTGAGCCACAGCCTCTTTGTATTGGCGGCAAGCTGTTCTCAGGGTAAGTTCGTCCAAAATGTACAGAGGGGAACCAAAGCGTTCTACTAACGTCGTTACATCACACCCCCCAATTTCTAGACAGTCACGGCTGTTGACTGTCGCACTCAAAGGTAACAGTTCCTGATTAG
>JBFLZA010000331.1:0-9816 GCA_040756535.1 Cyanobacteriota bacterium | reverse complement strand
TTGCGCCAAAATTGCCAATGGGGGCTTTTGATGGCTCATCACAGTGTCCCTCGACAGTGGCAGGGATGGGAGATCGATTTTCTCAAGCAGTTAGCAACTAGTGTAGCGATCGCGATTTCTCAAGCAGAACTTTATCGCCAGCTAGAGGAAGCCAACCAAGAATTACAGCGCCTTGCTAGCATAGATGGCTTAACTCAATTGTTTAATCGTCGTTGGTTTGACCAAACCTTAGAATCGGAGTGGCTACGTTTGGCTAGAGAGCGCTTACCCCTATCTTTAATTTTGTGCGATATCGACTATTTCAAAGCCTATAACGATACCTACGGTCATCAAGCAGGAGACACCTGTCTGCAAAAAGTCGCTAGCATCATCAAAGCAACGGTGAAACGTCCAGCCGAGTTAGTCGCCCGTTATGGGGGAGAAGAATTTGCTGTGATCTTGCCGAATACAGATAACGAAGGTGCTGTTCATGTGGCCGAAGAAATTCGCACCCAAGTTGAAGCGCTGAATCTACTCCATGCTGGCTCGAACACAACTGGGTGCATCACCATTAGTTTAGGCGTGGCAACGCTCGTTCCCAAGCCATCACTTTCAACCGCCAATTTAATTGGCTTGGCCGATCAAGCTCTCTATCAAGCCAAGGAAGCGGGACGTAATCGCGTAGCTAATGGTACCCTATCTTACTCGGCTAACGGTCATACAGCTTCAATATACTAACAATCAAGCGATAACCTATATTCCCTGTTCTTTGCAGTTAAGTTCGGCTGCTGCTGTCATATACCCATGGATGCTCAATTGCTTAAAGTGCTTTTGGTCGAGGACAACTTCAAAGAAGCTGACCTATTTAAAGATTTTCTCTCAGAAGCCCGAAGGATACGCTTCGATCTAACTCACACTCAGCGGCTCGATCAAACACTGAAGCGTTTGCAGCAGGGCAGTTTTGATGTGATTCTCTTAGACCTGTCATTGCCAGATAGCCAAGGACTGGAAACCGTCGCTCAAGTGAGGCAATCTAGCTGTTTTACCCCTATTGTAGTGCTGACGGGTTTAGATGATGAAGAGCTAGCCATCAAGGCTATTCGCAAAGGAGCACAGGACTATTTGATCAAAGGACAGGTGGACTGCCCTCTGCTAGTTCATTCCTTACGATATGCCATTGAGCGCACCCAAATGCTGCAAAAGCTAGGGGAAAGTGAGGAGCGGTATGCGCTGGCGATTAATGGGGGTCAGGTGGGTGTTTGGCAGATGAACTTCGTAACGGGTGACATCTATGTGTCTCCTAATATGAAATCCCTTTTGGGATATAGCGATCGCGAAATTGGACATTCCCCTGTTGATTGGCTCGATTGTGTGCATCCTGATGATCAGCAATTGGTACTAACAGCAACCTTTGCTCATTTGCAAGGATTAACGCCTCACGTAGAAATCGAACACCGTCTACTGCATAAAGAGGGTAGTGTTCGCTGGGTTCTGTCTCGCGGCACGGCCTCTTGTGATGCAACAGGAAAACCCTGTGGAATTGCCGGGTCGAGTACCGACATTACCGGGCGCAAGCAAGCTGAAGCAGCTTTGCAAATCAGCCAGGAAAGATACGCTTTAGCGGTGAGTGCGGGTAAAGTTGGGGTTTGGGACTGGAAATTGGAAACCAACGAAATCTATCTAGACCCAAACTTGAAAGCCCTTTTGGGCTATAGCGATAGGGAAATCCAAAACCATTTGGATGATTGGGGAGCGCGGATTCATCCCGATGATTACCCAGCCTTTATAAGGGCGGTTACTGCCCATATAGAAGGTGTCACGCCTCAATTGGAAGTCGAACACCGGATGCTGCATAAAGATGGCAGCATTCGCTGGATACTCACTCGAGGCACCGCGATCCGAGATGCAACGGGCAAACCCTATCGCGTCACGGGTACGGATACGGATATTACCGATCGCAAGCAAACTCAAGCGGCTCTACAAGACTCACAGCAACGAATTGTCACCATTGTTGAAAGTTTGACCGATGCATTCTTTGCTTTCAATCACCAGTGGCAGTTTACCTACATCAACAAGCAAGCGGCGAAGCTGTTAGGGAAAACGCCGGAAGAAATCCTCGGTCGCTCCCTATGGAATGAGTTTCCTGATTATGTTGGTTCTATATTTTTCGAGCAGTACCAAAAAGCCGTTATTGAGCAAGTTTCAGTAGAATTTGAACAATTTTTTCCGGAAAGAAACTGCTGGTATGAAGTCCGGGCTTACCCCTCCCCTGACGGACTTTGCGTTTATTTTCACGATATTAGCGATCGCAAACAGGCAGAGGCGGTGCTAGTGGAGCGAGCTCGCGGCACCGCCTTAGCCGCCGCCGTTGGACTCGCTCTGACTCAGAAAGATACCTTATCTAGTATGCTGCAACAGTGTACTCGTGCGATCGTGCAACACTTGGATGTTGATTTAGCGCGGATTTGGTTACTCAGAGAGAGCCAAAACTTACTAGAACTCGCCGTCAGTGTAGGAGAGAATACTAACCCTGACAGGACTCCTGACCGTATCTTAGTAGGTCGCTTCAACATAGGCCGTATTGCCGCCGAACGTCAACCGCACCTCACCAATAATCTTCTCGACGAACCCAATCTTTGTAATCGCGAATGGGCTTTGCAAGAGGGGATGGTTGCCTTTTTGGGATATCCCTTAGTGGTGGAAAATCAGCTAGTGGGGGTGATTACCCTATTTTCTCGCCAATTCATCACTCAAGCCACCTTCAATGCCATTACCTCCGTAGCCGATGAGATTGCGATTGGCATCCAACGCAAGCAGGTTGAGCAGGCATTAGAGCGAGAGCGCCAGCAATTACGGGAGATTATTGCTAATGCCCCCGTCGCTATGGCGATGTTTGACACACAAATGCGCTGTCTGGTTCACTCTCACAAGTGGTTAACGGATTATGGCTTAGAGGGACAGTCCATTATTGGTCAGACGCTGTGTGAAATCTTCTCGGACTTCCCTGAATGTTGGCGCACTATTGTTGCACAAGCCTTAAACGGAGAAATTCTTTCCCAACCTGAAGATAGATGGGAGCGCTCCGACGGCTCTATCCTCCATTTGCGTTGGGCGATCCAACCCTGGTCTACTCCAGAAGGCTCAGTGGGAGGGGTTGTCATCGTTACCGACCGAATCGACGAACTTGTAGAAGCGCGAGAAGCAGCACTAGAAAACGCCCGCCTTAAGTCCCAATTTCTCGCCAACATGAGTCACGAAATCCGCACCCCGATGAATGGGGTACTCGGCATGACCGAGTTGCTCTTAAAAACTCACCTCAATCCCGAACAACTCGATTTCGCGCAAACGTTGCGAACAAGTGCTGAGAACTTGCTGATGTTGCTCAATGATATTTTGGATTTTTCCAAGCTCGAAGCCAGTGAAATGCGTCTAGAAATCCGCCAGTTTGACTTAAACAACTGCGTGGAAGATGTGGCGGATTTACTGGCAACAGCAGCCCAAAGCAAGGGATTAGAATTAGCGATATTGATTGACAATAACGTGCCGCGACAGTTATTAGGAGATGGTCATCGCCTGCGGCAAATCCTCACCAATTTAGTGGGCAATGCCATCAAATTTACCTTTTCTGGAGAAGTGGTCATTCACGTTTCTTTGGAATTTGAGACGACAACTTATGCCGAACTGCGGTTTGGTGTGAGTGATACAGGCATTGGCATTGCACCGGAAGACCAAAAGAAACTTTTCCAATCTTTTTCCCAAGTGGATACTTCGACAACACGACAGCATGGTGGCACTGGCTTAGGCTTAGCCATTTGTAAGCAGTTAGTGCAGTTGATGGGCGGTGAAATTGGCGTGGAGAGTCGAGGGGCTGCTTTCGCACCCGATCGGTGGTCTATCAAAGTGGCTTCATTTCAGGATAGAAAGGGTGGGGAGAGGGGAGTAGGAGAGGGAGAGACAGGAGGAGAATTGTTCATTACTCCCTCCCAAAAACAAGGGTCAATTTTTTGGTTTACGGTACCACTGGCTAAACAAGCGAGTGCCCGCGCAAAGCCAGTGCCACCTACTCTCGATTTAGCAGGGCGAAGACTGTTGATTGTGAGTGGCAACGCTACCATGCGGAGAGTAGTGAGTACTCTGACTACTTTCTGGGGAATGCAGGTAGAAGAAGCCTCAAGTTGTCAAGATGCTGTTAGCGTTTGGCATTTAGTAAAAAGTCAAAATCAGTTGATCGATGTAGTGATTGTTGACTCAAACTTGCTGGAGAAAGACACCGAAAGTGGACGAGCAATTTTGTCATTGATGCTTCAAAGTACTAGCCCCAGGCAGTTACCGATCGCTTGGGACAGCAACCCTGAGATCATTGCTTCAGACACGTCCTCAGCACTCATTGCGATCGCTCAGGAAGCATTACGTGTTAATGGGACTGCTGTAAATAGGGAAGTCATTGGGATGTTAACAGCATCGGAAATTGAACAGACGCTGCCTGATAGCGCCGTACTACCAGGAACAACCGACTTGAAGAACTGCTCGACAAAATGGTTGTTAATGACGGGTGTGCAAGAACGATCATTGGCTTTATGCCTGATGGATTTAGGATTTAGCGGCTGTATCACCAAGCCCGTAAAAGCCTCTAAACTGCTGGGTTGTCTTAAGCAGGTTTTGATATCAGGGGATGAGCCACGAGAAAGGGAACGTGAGCTAGAGCTTGAATTCCCAGTACTCAAGCCTAAAACAGCAGCCCACCGTTCTCAGGTGAAAATTTTGTTGGTAGAAGATACTCCCACGAACCAAAAAGTTGTACTCAATCAACTTAAAGTGCTGGGCTATGAGGCTGATTGTACCACCAATGGTAAAGAAGCACTCGATAAAATCATGAGTCGTACCCGCTTTGCTCAGCCTAAAACAGAAGGCACAGGAACGTCTTCACTATCCGCCTCCTCTTTCCCCCAATTCCCTCCTCCCTACGACATTGTCTTAATGGATTGTCAGATGCCTGTCATGGATGGCTATGAAGCGACTCGACTTCTACGCGCCTTTGAAGGTGAATCTTGTCGAACTGTAGTGATTGCGATGACGGCTAATGCCATGAGTGGCGATCGCGAAAAGTGTTTGGCGTCTGATATGGATGATTACATCAGCAAACCTGTAACCCTAAAAGAGTTGGAGGATGTTTTAGAACGTTGGATACCGCAGCCAACTGAAGAGTTGGAAAGCCGAATGGCAGAGGAATCTGGGTTATCAACAAGACACTTGAATGTAGCAGAAATGCAAAACTCCTACTCTGATACTTTAGAACCGCAGAACGGCATACAAACAGGTGAACCAAAACAGGAAAACAATGAGTTAGAACCAGAAAAGCAACAGGAGGAAGAGGAATCAGAACAGTTTTTATCAGAGTTGTCACAGACAAATCCTGCCCTTGCCTCTTCTAGTTCTAATACAACCTCTCAAGACGACTTTAGCGATCGCCACTCTACCTCAAGCGATTCTGAGTCCATTCCTGTACCTGTTCATGAAGTTCCTATAAATTTGGAGCATTTGGGGGTAATTTCTAGAGGAGATACTGAGTTTCAGCGAGAACTCTTACAAGTCTTTCTGGAAGATGCACTCATGTATTTGGAAGAGATAAAGAGTGCACTGGCAGCAGGAGATTATGTGACTGTTGCTCGTCGTGCTCACCAACTCAAAGGGACAAGTGCAACAGTAGCCATTCACGAAATGCCAGAACTCGCGGCTCGATTAGAGCGTCAGGTACAAGAACATCAGCTTTTAGAGGCACCTAACCTATTAACTGCGCTAGAGCAGATTCTCGGTCGTGTTCAAGCTTTTATCGACCACGAGCAGTAGATAGGGTGAAGGCTGATACCCAGTTACGTCAAACGTTTTTTCTCCCCTGCTCCGAGAGCCTGTCCAGGAATAAAGGGGTTTTCTTACCGGATTTGGTATCAGCCCCAAAGTAACAAAAGAGGGATGAAGATCTGCCATTTCTGGTGGAGCTAGAATCCACCTACCATGAACTCAGCTTGTACTATTTTTTCATTTTTATTGGATACGAGCTTTATTCTTTTTTTGTCAATGCCTAGGTAAACTAGAAAAGAATGTCGGTTGCTTAATTTTATGTAAAGGATTTTTAAAATTGCCCTATGACTATGGTAAAATCAATAACCTTTCATGTGAGTTCTGCCTCACCAGTCATAGCTCCTGAACGCTCGACTCAAGTTACCCGCAAGACCTATCCCAATTTTAAGGTGATTGTGCTTAACGATGATTTCAACACGTTTGAGCACGTTCACGACTGTTTGGTAAAATACATTCCCGAGATGACGAGCGATCGCGCCTGGGAACTCACCAATCAGGTTCATTTTGAAGGTCAAGCGATTGTCTGGGTGGGGCCCCAAGAACAGGCGGAACTCTATCATCAGCAGTTAAGGCGTGCAGGATTAACTATGGCTCCCTTGGAGGCGGTATAACGTCATGGGCAACACCAATGGCGGCAGATTAGTTTGGAATCACTCTACCCATATCTCTGGTCTGATTCCAGTTCTCGAACGGTTAACCCATTACATCGGCATTCAAACCATTACCCCTGCTGTCATTGGACGTGCTAAAGGTCATTGCCCGAGATTGCAATTAAAAGTCTCGGTGCCGATTCGCGGTGGATTTAAAACCATTGCTAGGGCTGGGAAAACCTATCAAGAAGTCTTTATCCTGACTAACTTGAGTAAAACTGAATTAGAAAATGCGATCGCTCAAGCCTTGAACCATTAACTAGTGCAGCATGGCTCCAAATACCCACCACTTGGCAGCGGGGGTGCTGGGGTGCGGGGGAGCAAGCTTTTACTTGAACCCTATTGAAGTGGTGGAAAACTTTTGCCGCGTTGCACTAGTCATGTCGAATCCGGTTAAACAACCCTAATTAAGACTGACGCGGGGACACCCAGACGCGGAGAATTTTTATGATGACTATCTAAACGGATTTGATATCAGATGAAAGCTTAGCGAGTCATGGAAATATTTTCGGCAAAGATTGCCACTTCTGGGTCAGTCTGCACCACTGTTCCAGTTACAATAACCTCGTCCTCTAGTGCCAATCCACAGTATCGCTTACTGCCTTCACCACTGATCTCATCCCAGATGATATTGTCCTCTTGAGGAGAGTACATGGGGGGTCCCTGAATTACACCGTTAATGGTGTGTTCTATCACCTTGATTTTCAATCCATAGTCATCGTTCAGCACCTGCACCATCCCATCAGCTAACTCCAGCAACAATGATGGAGTTAAAGATGCATAAACTCTCCAGACAGGATTACCATTTTCATTGAGTCCGCGAAATTCCTCGCCAATATAGGCAGCAAAGTTGTAGAAGCGACGTCGGTTCTGACGACTAATCCGTCCATTGAATTTGACACGAGTGGTCGGTGAGAGGGTAGCTAGCTCAGCTAAAGTGGTTACGACTTTGCCCTCACCGGCTTTGTGACCGACTTCTCTAATTAGGGTTGATGTAGAAGTGCCTTGCAAAGACTGATTAGAGCTACTTATACCCGCTTGAGTTCTGGTAGTGTAAGTAATTTTTCTAACAGATGGATTTCGGTTAGAGCCGCTACTCGTAGACTCTTTTTGGAGCATCGAATTATTATTACCTTGAGCTAGAGCATAACGCACCCTAGCGACGGTAAAAGTCACAGCAGCGAGTACTATAGAAATAATTGTTATTGTGAGCGCCAGGATAAATTCCATTCTAGTTCGTACTAAAAGTTCACACAGAACTATAGACGCTACCCACTGATGTTCTAAATGTAGATACGTTAAACAATCTGTAACAGTCTAGCATTCCGCATCGACTGCTTCACATTGACCAATGCTCACCCAGCTACTAGAACCATCGCGACCGTGTTCTTTTTTCCAAATCGGGGCATTGTGTTTTAACGTATCAATCGCATACTTACAGGCTGCAAACGCTTCGGAGCGATGAGGGCACCCCACTGCTACCAGCACGCTGATTTCCCCAATTTGCAAGCGACCTATGCGATGATGAATCACTATTCGATTGACATCAGACCATTTCCGGCGAATTTGATCTGCAATTGAGGCAAATACTCGAACTGCCATTGGTTCATAAGCTTGATATTCCAGTGCCACTACCGGCTTGCCATTCGTTTGATGGCGTACTGTGCCACTCATGACAACAACGGCTCCATTTGCCGGATCGTCGGCAAGGGCGTAGGCTTCTGCCAACGATAAGGGTGCAAATGTAATGGAAAAGTTATCTCCGCTATGCTGTTGGTTTGGAGAGACAACAGACATTGTTAATCCTGAATTCATTGCTGTTTTCCCCTTTGCTCTTTGTACACTCCAGCCTCAGAAGCAGTTAACTCAGTTAAGGCTAAACTATAGTGTCTATTACTAGAATTTAAGTATCACATTTAATTTTATTGCTGGCTACTAATAAAGGAAGTATATTGCAACCTCAATGAAAGTTCCACTACCTAATAATGAAGCGGCAAGACTTGAAGCTCTTTGTCGGTATAATCTTCTTGATACGCTTCCAGAAGAGACATTTGATGATTTTACAAGGTTAGCGGCTCAAATTTGCGAAACGCCAATTGCCTTAATGACGGTGGTTGCTCAGAACCGCCAATGGATTAAATCAAAAGTTGGATTAACAATAACGGAAATAGCTCGCGAAATTTCTTTCTGTACTCATACAATTTTACAACAAGATGTATTAATTATTCGTGATACTTTTGCTGATAAACAATTTACGGATAATCCTTTAGTCATTGCCGAACCTTACATTCGGTTTTATGCAGGTGCTCCTCTAATCACTGCTGAAGGCTATGCTCTAGGAACCCTTTGTGTCATTGACTATGTGCCACGCGAACTTTCCTCTGTGCAGTTAGAAATGTTGCGTACATTAAGTCACCAGATTGTTAGGCAGCTAGAGCTAAGGCGAAAATTAACACAATTAGAGGAGACGGCCCAAAAGCGAGAGGAAACGAAGGAAATTCACATTAGTACAGTGCCTGTGAAAGAGGAGCGATTTTTTAGTCTATCTCTCGATTTACTTTGTATTGCTGGTCTTGATGGCTATTTCAAACGCTTGAACCCAGTTTGGGAAAAAACGTTCGGATATACGAACCAAGAACTCCAAGACCAACCCTTCCTGGACTTTGTTCATCCTGAAGATAAAGCCGCTACCCTAGCGGAAGTGGAAAAGCTGACAACGGGGCTACCCACCATCTCTTTTGAGAATCGCTATCGTTGTCAAGATGGTTCATACAAGTGGCTGGCTTGGACATCCTATCCCAACCTGGAAGAAGGTTTAATGTATTGCGTAGCTCGCGACATAACAGCGAATAAGCGAGCTGAACAAGATCGCCTTCAACTCCTGCACAGAGAGCAGGCAGCACGCAACCAAATCACCAAGATTCTGGAAAGTATCACAGATGCTTTCTTTGCTCTCAATCGCGAATGGTGCTTTACCTACTTAAACCCGCAATCTGAACCCCTTTTACAAAGACGTAGAGAAGAACTACTGGGTCAAAACATCTGGGCTGAGTTTCCTGAAGCGGTTGGTTCGATCTTCTATCAAGAGTATCACCGAGCCATTACAGACGAAGTCAGCGTCGAATTTGAAGCCTTCTATCCCCCGCTAAATACCTGGTTCTCCGTCCATGCCTACCCCAGTGAAGAAGGCTTATCGGTTTATTTTGAAAACATAAACGATCGCAAACAGTCCCAAAAAGCCCTCGAACAAACCACTCAATTACAACATGCGATTTTAGAGAGTGCTAACTACACGATTATTTCTACCGCTACCGATGGCACCATTCTG
>JBFLZA010000330.1:0-9830 GCA_040756535.1 Cyanobacteriota bacterium | reverse complement strand
CTGAAAGGTCTGGCAGTGGGTAGTCAAGAACGACTACCTCCTTTTCCAACTCAATCGGAACCTGCTGCACGGGGGACATCAGGACGATCACTTTCTGCGTACCCTTGAAGCCCGCGATCGCGTCCCGCAGCCACCGGGTTGTTGCTGGAGAATCAATAAATGGATGTAAGTCTTTAAATATAAAAATACCAGCTTCTTTCTGCTGAATTACCCATTGAATTGCTGCTTCAGGAGAGACAGTATTGTGCTGGGTAATGTGGCGTGATTGACCATACTCAACAATCCCATGTGTGACAGTCCACACAAAAACACGTCGCTGCTGAGATTTTGACTCTTGTGCAATTCTGGCGATGGCTCTTTCAGCCCGCTCTTCCTCAGGAGTCACGAGGTAAATTAGAGGGTATTGAGCTTGAATCAGAATACTGATCTCTTCTTGCATGACTATCGACCTAATTTAGAGACGGCTCAACCACTGCCCAAGCATCGTCAAAAGAGCAATACAGTCAGCTCTTAAGCTATCAAGATTAACAAGGAACTAGTTCCTCTTCTCCCTGAGAGTCTGTACTGGAATTGACTTCCTCTCGCACTTTCTCTACAGGAATCTCGTCAGCCAAAATACTGGGCTGATTCTTCAGAGACACCATTTCTCCTTCTTTAAGGACTACGGAGCTGGAACATTCAGGGCAACTATAGACCTGATGAGACTGTCCGTAAGATGCCTCTACCTCATCTACCACTTCCGGGTGGCGTAGATAGAAGAGAATTGCTCTCTCAACCAGCGAAGACATGGAATCTGAATCTACAGCTGCTCGAATTTTGAGCTGGCGGTGGAGTCCTGGTGGGAGATACAACGTAACCTTTTGCTTGTCTTGCATATAATTTCATTCGTTTTACCCGGGTATGCTAGTAAGCTTATCGGGTTATACAGGGGCTGTCAAGACATTAAACCAGCATGACGGCATAATTGTTACATTTGTTTACATTATCCGGGTACTGCTGCTGATCTGGCGGAAGAATAAAAGCACTGATCAAATTTGGAAGCAGTTTTACTGGTGTCTCTTGCCAACTACGGCACCAAACGCATTGGTCGCCATAAGTCAAAAATCAGACTTGAGAATCCCACGCCAGAAGTCGTGGGATTCAGGCGCAAGGGAAAAAGGGAAAGGGAAAAGAGATGGATGGCTCCTTTTTCCCTTAACAGAAACCCTTTGTTCTATCCCAGCAACTGGGATTGGAACTGGCGTCAACAGTTTCTCTGTCAAAAGCCAAGAGGCGTTGGCAAATGGAACAGGTGGACTTGTGTTTTAGGAAAGCTTGTGGTTATTCTCACACCACTGATACTTTTGTTGTTCAGCTGCCGTGCCTCAAACTTGAACCTCCCTAACAGCTGGAGTACTTACCACAACCCGCGTTATAACTTTGAGTTTCCCTATCCTAGTAACTGGCAACCTTTTCCCATGCCAGATAATCTAGATGGTCGTGCCTTTCGTGACCCTCAAAATCCAAGCGTAGAAATCCGAGGGTGGGCGGCTAATAACTTATCAGTCATTCCATCCTCCTCATCCAACACTTCAGCCACAGAGTCCCCAAAGCCTCAATCACAAAACTTTACAACCGATCAAGGAATGACGGGACAACTACAAGTGAAGGTTGGTTCTGATATTAGTTTGATGACACTGACTTTAAGTCAGGATAAAGTGCTATACAACTGGCAGGGACAATGTGAAAGTAAAAATTTTGCCGATTATTATCGCTTTTTCAATTACATCGCCCGTCAGTACCGTCTCCCCATCCCAGAGGAATAAGCTTCAGTTTTGCTTAAGGTTATAGGGTTCAGCCATTTGTTGTCGGTAAAATTGATCAGAACTCGACTGCATTAGACTTTTGTGCCAGCCATGCCATCTGAAACTCCACCCTCTCTAAATTTGCCCGCTGAATCCGTACCTTTGCGGGTTTTAATTGTGGAAGATGACCCAATGATGCAACTGGGTTTAGAGCAGTCTTTATCAGCTCATCCCCAAATCACAATTGTGGGACAAGCTGAAGACGGCTATATGGGTGTTGAAGCGGCCAAGAGATTGAATCCCGATCTCATCGTGATGGATATTGGTTTACCGCGTTTAGATGGCATTGCCGCCACTCAACAAATTAAAGCAGCACTTCCTCAAGTTAGGGTCGTGATGCTGACCTCTCATACGACTGAGCAGGAAATTATTGCATCGCTGTCTAGTGGTGCCGATGCCTATTGTATTAAAGGAGCCAGTGTAGATCGATTAGTGAAGGCAATTGCTGCTGCCGCTGAAGGCGCTACATACCTAGATGCTCAGATTGGTCGTCAAGTTCTTCAGCATCTTTCTCCACCTTCTCCTACTGGTAATATCACCAATTTGTCTCAACGGGAGATGGAAGTTTTGAAACTGATTGTCGAAGGCTATAGCAATCCGGAAATTGCTTCAAAACTTTACCTGAGTGCCAATACAGTAAAGACCCATGTTCGAGGAATTATGAATAAATTAGCGGTTGATGACCGAGTTCAGGCAGCCGTTGTGGCCCTACGTTCTGGGTTAGTTTAACTTTCCTCGCCGGAAGTCTCATGTGTAGCGCCGCCGAACTCGCCGGCGAACGTGGGGATGAAAGCTCACTTGGGGACTGACTAAAGCTCATCAACTGCCTGTCAGCCCCTAGACCTTTGTGGCAAAACTTTCCCACCAGTTCGTCTCAGCAGGGAAGCTCTCGGATGCTCCAGGGAGCAGGGGGGAAATTTTTACTGATGGGTTATTTCTACCAAGCTGGTCTAGTGATTTTTGGACATGCCCTAAGGAAGTACATTCAGGCGTCCACGGCACATCAGTTGCCCTGGCATTAGAGTGAGTTCTTGAAGATCGACTTCTGAACCTAAATCGATTTGAAAGCCATCTAAGTGGAAGGGCGATGATGTTGGTGAAAGGTGAATTTGTAGAGGGTGGAGTTTCAGGACTTGAGGGGTAGCGAGTTGTAGACCCGCATAAATAACTACCGATGTAGTCTGCTCAGTGGCATCGGTTAGAGTACCACAGAGCTTCAACTGACCCTCATCAATATCAACCTGTTGCCAGCTAATTTTTCGATCTTTAAGGTCATTAGCTGATTGGGTGATTCCATTCGTTTGGAGGAATGTACTCAATACCTCAGTTAAAGCCGTGGATAGTAAAGGTGCCTGAAGGGATGTTTGAAGGTCTTTTTCTTTAAGGAGCAGTTGACCCGCGACTGGTATCGGTTCCAATAGGCGCAGGGGCTTGCCTTTGATAACCTGACCTAGGTTGACCCGAATGTCAGTGCCTTCTAGCTGAAGTTGGCTCAGATGCAGCCCTTGATATACGGCACGACTTGCTGCGATCGAGACCTTTGGAATGTAACCGGAAAGGATTTGGCGATCGCCGCCAACAATTTTAAACTGTAAGCTCTCAACCTGTTCCACTTGCGATCGCAGCCACATCTGTATCGCTGGTGACAGAAATTTACTAATAATTCTGCTTTTCGGGGCTTTCAACGTTTCTGAAATTTCAACGGTCATAACACTCCAAATGAATAGGGCTTAGGAATATAAGTTCCCTTCACTACTTTTTCACAAATTTTTTCTATGATTGGGGAGCAGGATTTTGTGAGGCTTGTGCAACTGACACGCAAAATCACTGCATAAACTTTGTAACTGGCTCATAAATCCCGTAAGTTGTGTTTGGTATCGCTAAACTGCGTAAGTTCTATGAGGGTGAAGTGGGCAGCAATCGTGCCCTACAGGGAAGCTTTTCTTTGCAAAAAAGCAGAGCACTTGCAGTTAACCACATTCTTGTAATATTTGTACATAGTCTAGCTAGGTCGATCCAGACATAGGCGTTCGCTTTTTGGTGTTCGCTGTCTCTTCTGGTAGGATTCCCATGTCAGAAGACCAATGCATTAACACATCGCCTTCCCCGTGTCAATACTTACATAGGAGCCGAACTATGGAAGAAAGAGTACAAAAAATTCTTTCCCAGTGGGGTATTGCCTCACGGCGTCATGCTGAGAAGATGATCGAAGCTGGACGGGTTCGACTGAATGGCAAAGTGATTAATCTGGGACAAAAAGCTAATCCCGAAACAGACGTGATAGAAGTCGATGGCAAACCTGTAAAACAGAGCAACCGTCCTCAACCTCTCTATCTATTGCTAAACAAACCGGCTGGAGTCGTTTCCACTTGCCGTGATTCCCGAGACCGTCTTACAATCCTGGATTTACTACCCGTAGTCCTCTCCAAAGGTCAGGGAATTCATCCAGTTGGACGATTGGATGCAGAATCAACCGGTGCCATACTCCTTACTAATGACGGGGCATTAACGTTTCTCCTCACTCACCCTCGTCATCACATTCCTAAGACTTATCAAGTGTGGGTGCAGGGACATCCGCCTGAATCTGTTCTACAAGCTTGGCGTCAGGGTGTTAATTTATCAGGAAAAAAAACCTTACCTGCTCAAGTACGAGTACTTAAGCGTGAGCCGGAGAAAACTCTTTTGGAAATTGTGCTAAAAGAAGGGAGAAATCGACAGATTCGTCGTGTTGCTGAAATGCTAGGCTATCCTGTAATCCATCTGCATCGCACTGCAATTGGTCCAATTCAATTACAACTCAAGGGGGAGCCTGTACTACCTATTGGTCACTATCGTTACCTCAATGATTTTGAAATGCGTTTCCTCCAAAAGCGAGTCCGTTTAATATCAGAAAACGTGCCAGCAGATATCAAGGAGTACAGGGTATGAATGAAAACAAGCTCTATTTCCAGCAAGAACAAGTCGAGAAGCTAGAAGAACTGGGGTCTCGCCTCCGCCAGTTCCGCACTGAACAGTCTATCCCTTTAGAGGAAGTGGCGGCTCAAACTAGAATTCAAGCACGCTTGTTGAGTGCGATAGAAGAAGGTAGACTTGATGAATTGCCAGAACCGATTTACATCAAAGGTTTTATTAAACGTTTTGCGGATGCACTGGGTCTAAATGGAGCAGAGTTTGCCAATGGCTTCCCTACTGGCTCAACTCTACAATTTGCCCGGCCTACCTGGCGGCACTTACCTGCCGCTCAACTAAGACCGGTTCATCTTTATTTGTTGTATATATTTCTGGTTATTGGTGCGGTAAGTGGCTTATCTTATCTAGTTAGACGTTCTGCGATACAAGTAATTAACTCCGACGACTACTATCCGCAGCAGGTTCAACAGCTACCAGCTCCTAAAGATTCTGCTCAAGCCAAGTCGCAACCCAAGTCACAATCCAACAAAGCTACTGAAGTGACGCAACGCAGTAAAGATGGCAAGCCAGTGCAAGTGCGCGTCACTCTCAAGGCTCAGTCTTGGCTTCGGATCATTGCCGATGGGAAGACAGAATTTGAAGGAACCTTACCCGAAGGAACACAGCGTACTTGGGATGCTGATAAAACACTGGTTGTTCGAGCGGGTAATGCGGGGGGCGTTTTGGTGGAGTTTAATGATGAGTCAGCCAAGCAAATGGGTGCCCCCTACGAAGTGCAGGAATTGACGTTTGCTAGCAACTCTAACTCTTAGCTTGAATCGCGAGAAGCCCCACGTCTCACCCGAAAGGGAGCGTGGGACGGCGCTTAAAACGGCGAAGTAATTCGCCGCACGCCGCCTTATGAATCGTGGTCAACATAGGTAGGGAGTTGACCAAGCAATGCTATACTGTTTGTAGCAAATAGATTTCACTCTAAAATGCTCAAGGTCGTCAAAGTCAGACTCTACCCCAATCCGCAGCAACAGCAGTTACTAGAACAATCTTTTGGTAACTGCCGTTGGCTGTGGAATTATTGTCTGAACTTGATGAACCAGACATACAAGGAGACAGGTAAGGGGTTGTCAGGTTATGACGTTAAGAAGTTAATCCCACAGTTAAAGAAAGAGTATGAGTGGTTAACTCTCACGTATTCGCAGTGCTTGCAGCAAGCCTGTTTAAACCTGGGAGTAGCTTTCAATAACTTCTTTGAGAAAAGGGCGAAATACCCTAGATTTAAGTCAAAGCACGGCAAGCAGTCAATACAATATCCTCAGAATGTTAAAGTTGCAGACAGTTATTTAACTATTCCCAAAATAGGCAATGTATCAGCAACTATTCATAGAGCAATTGAGGGCAAGGTTAAGACTGTAACTATCTCCAAGAACTGCTCTAATCAATACTTTGCTGCTATATTATTTGATGATGGCAAAGATAAGCCGGAGTCAAGTAGTGATGGCAAGGCAATAGGCATTGACTTAGGGTTAACTCATTTTGCTATTACCAGTGATGGGTCTAAGTTTGACAACCCTCGCACACTCAGTAAGCACGAAAAGAACTTAAAGCTTAAACAGCAGCAACTCGCGAGATCGCAGAAAGGTTCTAGCAACCGGATTAAAGCAAGAAAGAAGGTTGCTAGAGTTCACAGAAAGATTACAAACTGTCGTGAAGATTTTCTCCACAAGCTATCGCGTAGGATAGTCAACGAAAACCAAGTCATTGTGACTGAAAATCTCAATGTCAAGGGTATGATGCAAAATCACTGCCTAGCCAAATCCATTCAACAGGTTGGCTGGGGAATGTTTTGTACTATGCTCAAGTACAAGGCTGAGGCAGAAGGGAAAGTTTACCAAGAAGTGGATAGATTCTTTCCTAGTTCTAAGACTTGCCATGTATGTCTTAATCAAGTCGGTAGCTTACCACTGGACGTAAGACATTGGACTTGTGAACATTGTCAAACCCGTCACGATAGGGATGTTAACGCAGCGATTAACCTTCGGGATGAAGGTCTACGAATTTTGACCTCTGGAACGGGGGATAAAGCCTGTCGCCCAGATGTAAGTCGCAGTAATAGAGGACGCAAGAAATCTACTACTGCGCTTTCTGTTGGACAGGAAGCCTACACTGTACTCAAGGAGTCAGTGTAGGTAGTTCACGAAAGTTGTTAGCTTTTAGGGGTGAGGATTTCTCCTTAACGACTAAAAACTAACAACCTACTTGAATCAGTTGCCCTTGCATCTAATCTGCACTCTTGTGGGGGCACAGGAAAGGTCAAAGGCGAAAGGGAAAGGGTCGATGTTTCAAACATGCACCCCTTTTTACCTTCCCCTTTTCCCTTGTCTAAACTATGGCAACTGTAAGCACAACAGCTTAATGGACTGGGGCACGACCGTAGGTGTAAGTTAGAGCCTTGAGGCGATCGCGCAATTGGTCAGTGATTGCATCCGGTCGATAGCGCCACTCCCAGTTCCCTTCTGCTTTGCTGGGAAAGTTCATCTGGGCTTCCCCGCCCAACCCTAAAATATCCTGCATGGGAATAATCGCTTGGTTTGCCACACTACTGAGTGCGAGGCGGATGAAATCCCAATTGACGCCTTCCGAACTGATACAACCTAAGTAACGTAAAACGTTTTCCTTCTCATGTCCTGAAATCTGATCGAACCAGCCCACCGTTGTGTTGTTATCATGAGTGCCGGTGTAAACAACAGAGTTGCGATCATAGTAGTTAAAGGGCAGATAAGGATTATCGGGTCCTCCACCAAAGGCAAACAGCAAAATCTTCATACCCGGAAAGTCAAAGCGATCGCGCAGCGCCTCCACATCTGGGGTAATGATTCCCAAATCCTCAGCCATAATCGGCAACTTGCCTAATTTGTCGTTGAGTACCTGAAAAAATTCGTCTCCCGGTGCCTTAATCCACTCTCCATGTATGGCAGTGGTTTCGCCTTGCTTAACCGCCCAGTAAGATTCAAACCCTCGGAAGTGGTCAATCCGAATGATATCCACGTACTCCAGCAGCGACTCAAACCGCTGCACCCACCAGCCAAAATTGTCCTGCTGCAACTTATCCCATTTGTAGACGGGGTTGCCCCACAGTTGACCCGTTTCGCTAAAGTAATCGGGTGGAACACCCGCCATCAAAGACGGTTCGCCTGTTTGTTCATCTAGGCAAAAGATATCTGGATTTGCCCAAACATCAGCACTATCATGAGCGACATAAATGGGAATATCGCCAATAATCTGAATGCCCTTGGCATTGGCATACTCTCTTATCTTTGACCACTGGCGGAAAAATTCAAACTGCAAGAATTTGTGGAAGAAAACCTCACCCTCCAAACGCTGCCGCCACTGCTCTAGCACCTCTGGGTGCAATTTGGAAATATTTCGCTCCCAAGTATGCCAGCTAGTGCCTTCATGAGCTTCCCGCAGCGCCATAAACAAGGCATAGTCATCCAACCAATCAGCTTTAGAGTCACAAAATGCTGTAAATTCCTTGTGCTGTATCGGCGACGCCTTCGTCTTAAAGTTTTCGCAGGCTTTGGTGAGCAGGGGTGTTTTAGTTTTGATCACCAGATCGTAATCCACCTTGTCAACAGGGAACTCTGGCAATGCGGCAAAATCCTCATCAGCTAGCAACCCCTGCTCTTGCAGTTGATCTAGACTAATCAGGAGTGGGTTGCCTGCCATCGCTGAAAAGGACGCATAAGGAGAATTACCATACCCAGTTGGCCCTAGTGGCAGAATTTGCCAAAGCTGTTGAGAACTCTCTACCAAAAAATCAATAAAACGATAGGCTTCTATTCCTAATTCACCAATACCAAATCGGCTAGGAAAGGAAGTAGGGTGGAGCAAAATGCCACTAGCTCTCTTGAACGACATAAAAATAAAGAATATACAGACAAAACAACGCTTAAGACACTAGCACAGTAGGAACAGCTTGAAAATCAATCCCAAGTCAGGGACTCCTAATGAGCCTTAAGCCACCCTAAGGAGTAGATTTGGTTGTACAAGAGAGCTATGCTGAGAGCGGCTGTTGCGATATCTTTTCTTATCTTAGCTTGTGACATACCGAAATCCTGTTCCCACTGTCGATATCATCATTGAATTGGTAGACCGTCCCCATCGCCCGATTATTTTGATTGAGCGCAAGAATCAACCTCTAGGATGGGCAATTCCCGGTGGCTTTGTTGATTACGGTGAGTCAGTAGAAACGGCGGCGGTACGGGAAGCTCACGAAGAAATTGGGTTACAGGTTGAGCTGATCGAGCAGTTTCAGGTGTATTCAGACCCCAACCGCGACCCACGTAAGCACACGCTGAGTGTTGTGTTTATTGCTACAGCAAAAGGTGAACCTCAAGCGGCTGATGATGCGAAGAATTTAGGGCTTTTTCAGGCTTGGGATGTTCCACCTAACTTGTGTTTTGACCACGATAAGATCCTGAAGGATTACTGGCATTATCGGCATTATGGGATACGTCCCCGTTTGTCTTAATAGGTTTTTAATGAACTCCCTCTAAGCACAGAAGACACAAAAAAGAGTTTGGTGTCTGCTCCTGCACAAAGGCTCTGTGGGTACTCTAATTCAAGAGTTATTGAGAGGCTGACGATGGAGGCTGAGGAACTTTTACACAGATACGCAGCTGGAGAACGAAAATTTTCTTCTGCAAAGCTAAGTGGGGTAGACCTCAAAGGCGTAGACCTGAGCGGAATAGATTTACAAAGTGCAGATTTGACAGGCGCAGACTTGAGTGAGGCAACTTTAACTAAGGCGAATCTTTATAGTGCAAATCTCAGTAAAGCATCCCTCACAGATACAAAGCTGAGTCAGGCAAAAATAGATTCTGCAAATTTGAGCCAGACAGACCTCAGCGGTGCTGACTTGAGTCAAGCAAGCCTAAGTTACTCTAACTTGAGTAATGCCTATTTAGAGAAAGCAAATCTGAGTGGTGCAAATCTCGTTTCTACCAACCTCAATAGAGCCTTCTTTGAGCAGGCAAACCTAAGTAGAACAAATCTAACTCAAGCAGATCTAACTGGCTC
>JBFLZA010000329.1:0-9894 GCA_040756535.1 Cyanobacteriota bacterium | reverse complement strand
TGGGATCGCTACAACCGGTAATATTACCGCCTAATTGCAGCACTTGTTGCAGGTATTCTAGGGCAGCAGGATTGATTTCTTCTCCTGGCATTAAGGCTGGGATACCTGGGGGATAGGGGCAGACTAATTCAGCACTAATCCGATCTGGAGTTTGGTCAATCGGTAGCGTTTCTGTCGGGGCAAAGAATGCCTCACGAGGGGAGATGGCAGGATAAAGGATGAAGGATGAAGGATGAATGAACAGAAAATCGGACTTCCAACGTTGGAAGACATTCTGTAAACAGATGGTGGGATTGGGACGATAATCAGCTTGAGCGAGTTGGGTGAAGGCTTGGACTAACTGCTCTATATCAGCTTCTGTATTCCCCAAGCTGATGATAAAGGTCAGATGTTGGAGCGTTGGCAACTCCGCAATTACACCGAGTTGTTCGAGAAAAATTTCATCGGCTTCAAATCCACTTAACCCGAGTTCAGAAACCTTTACAGTGAGCCTTGTTTGATCAAGGGCACAGAAACCTGGAGTGGATAAAGGTTCTAAAACGGATAGTTTAGGAATTTTGCTAATTTTAGTTCTGGCAACCTCTGCTAGCTTTAAGGTTTGGGTCATCAACGCTTCCCCATTCATTGCTATTTGTTGCCGTGCGGCATCTAGGGAAGCTAGGAGTAAATAGCTGGGACTTGTAGACTGAACGAGTTGTAATGCTTTGTTCAAGCGCTCTCGATTCACTCGATTCCCGCGCACATGCAGCATTGATGCTTGAGTCATGGCACCAAGCACCTTATGGGTGGATTGTACGCTTAAGTCAGCCCCCATTGATAGGGCTGAGGGGGGTAAGTCGGGATGGAAGGCAAAGTGAGGGCCGTGCGCTTCATCAATGAGCAAGGGAATGTTGTGTTGATGTGTGAGTTCTGCGATCGCTTTTACATCCCCACACACACCTTGATAAGTCGGATAGACTATCATTACCGCTTTGGCATCGGGATATTTCTTCAAAGCGGCCGCTACTGCTGCGGGTGTAATGCTATAGGCAAGGTCGGTAACAAGGTCGTATTCGGGGTTGATGAAGATAGGGATAGCACCGGAGAGTACCAAACCTGCGATCGCAGATTGGTGGATATTCCGAGGCAAAATAATTTTATCCCCAGTGTTACAAGTGGCTAAAATGGCTGCCATCACCCCTGCCGTGGAACCATTCACCAAAAACCAGGTTTGTTCGGCCCCAAAGGCAGCTGCTGCCAGTTTCTCTGCCTCCAGAATCACCCCTTCGGGAGCAAACAAGTTATCCAAATCCGGCAATTCAGGCAAATCAGCACGAAACACTGACACTCCTAACAAATCCGCGAGGGGTTGAGGAACACCCTGCCCTTGCTTATGCCCTGGGGCGTAGAAGGGAGCATGGTGCCGCTGAGTACGGGTTCGCAGGGCTTCTAGTAATGGGGCAGCAGTTTGGTCAAGCATCGGCAGATTGAGAGGTCTCAAACAGGAAAGCGATCGCCTTTACCATTCAATTCCGACTCCTGAGTTTTGTCTACTCCAAGTATCCGCACGCAAAAGCTTCTATCAGGAATTAGGGTAAGCCTTAGCCATTTTGGGAGATGTGAAGTTTTTGATTTCCCTCTACCTTAGTGGGGACAAGTAATCGAAGTACCATGATTTATCCCACTCCTCAACCCGCGCCAGGGCCACAAATTCCCAATACCGAACCCAACCCCTTACCCTCTCCCAATCCCGAACCTGTTCCGACTCCTGTTCCCGAACCCGTTCCGGGCCCCATTCCTCAACCCATACCCAGCCCAGTTCCAGAACCTGTTCCTGCTCCTATTCCTCAGCCAGCGGTACCGGAACCTGTGCCAGAGGTTGTGCCGAGTCCCATTCCTCAGACGGTGCCTGGGCCGATTCCTCAAACCATTCCTGAACCCCAATAGAATTAAGATGATTAAGTTTTGATCAATCACAGACACAACTCATTTTCTCACCTGCCATGCTAAGAGCCGGAATTGTTGGACTGCCAAATGTTGGCAAATCCACTTTATTTAACGCCCTAGTTGCGAATGCCAAGGCGGATGCTGCTAACTTTCCTTTCTGCACGATTGAGCCGAATGTCGGCGTTGTTGCCGTGCCGGATGAGCGGTTGCAAGTTCTGGGAAAGATGTCTAACTCGGAGCAAATTGTCCCGACTCGTGTGGAGTTTGTCGATATTGCCGGTTTGGTGAAAGGTGCCAGTAAAGGCGAAGGTTTGGGCAACCAATTTTTAGCCAATATCCGGGAAGTGGATGCAATTGTCCATGTGGTGCGCTGCTTTGATGACCCTGATATTATCCACGTTTCGGGTTCCGTTGACCCAGGACGCGATATTGAAGTCATTAATCTAGAACTGGCTTTAGCCGATTTATTCCAAGTCGAACGACGGATGGATCGAACCCGCAAGCAGGCGCGTAGCAGTAAAGACGCCCAGGCGGAAATGGGAATCTTGGAAAAGTTGAGTACCGCGCTCAATGAAGGCAAACCAGCGAGGTTGGTGGGTTTAACGGAAGAAGAATCAGAATCAGTCAAGCAGTTAGGTTTGCTCACTGCTAAGCCAATCATCTACGCCGCTAATGTAGCTGAAGATGACTTGGCAACGGGTAATGCATGGGTAGAACAAGTGCGGAAAATTGCGACTACCGATCAGGCGCAAGTTGTGGTAGTTTCAGCTCAAGTAGAGTCAGAACTCGTGGAGTTACCTGAAGAGGAGCGAGCAGACTACCTAGCCTCTCTTGGCGTTAAAGAAGGTGGGCTGAAATCCTTGATTAGTGCTACTTATGACCTTTTGGGCTTGCGTACCTTCTTAACCACTGGGCCTAAAGAAACTCGTGCTTGGACGATTAAGGCGGGAATGAAAGCTCCTCAAGCGGCGGGTACCATTCATAGTGATTTCGAGCGGGGCTTTATTCGGGCGGAAACCGTTGCTTACAATGACTTGGTCACCTTTGGCTCGATGACTGGGGCGAAGGAAAAAGGCTTAGTTCGCTCAGAAGGTAAAGAATATGTTGTGCAGGAAGGGGATGTGATGCTTTTCCGGTTTAATGTGTAGGGTAGTGACGCTCAGGAGATACGCCAATGAATCTGGTTAGTCTGCTTATTGCATGGCTCGTTACCTCCGTCAGCTTGTTTATCATTTCCAAACTGCCAACCGGCGTTGAAATTGATAGTTTTCAGAAAGCATTATGGTCGGCAGCAGTATTCGGGATTTTAAATGCCCTACTTGGACCAATTTTCCAGATCTTAGCTTTGCCGCTGACTATTTTGACCTTTGGCTTATTTGCCGTTGTGGTCAATGCGATTATTTTTGGCTTAGCCGCTTGGTTGGTTAGTGGATTTCGCTTGCGCTGGGGATTTTGGAGTGCGTTAATTGGAGCGCTTGCTCTAGCGATTATTAACTCCTTGATCTATAAGTTACTCGGCGCGATCGCTTAAATTTTAAGAGCCTATCCGAAAAGCCTTATTTGTCAGGACTAGACAGGTGAATTCAACTGTATAGCTATTGTCTTGGCAAACAAAGCATTTACATCTGTGGGGTCAAATTTTACAAACACTTTTCGGATAGGTCTTTTGTCTTTCTTTAAAAACCGTAGGGTGGGCAGTACTCAGAAACGTTTAGATCAGAGTTTTATGCGACGAGAGATAGTGCCCACCTGACATCGAAAAGCTTTGTCGATAAAGGTGAAAGCTCTAAGATTGAACCTACATCGCATCTAGACGATATCGCACTTTGAAAAGTTGATCTGAATCGAGAGACGACCCGCCAGTATTGACTTCTACTTTATTTATTAATTCCAAAAGTTCTGTAGGAACGTGGACAATAGAAACTGGTGTCTCATGGTTTAGTAAAATGGGATTCCATTCAGTTATCGGCTTCGTTTCAGAAAAGATTGAAGCGTAGTCTTTTGTATGGCTGCGATTTTCGATCTCAATGAGAGACTCGCTCGATCGCGTGCTGAAATCGCTTTCGAGTTGAGAAAGAACAGTCAGGTTAGCAGCATAGACAGCCGATGGAATTCCAGTGACTAAACTACCAACTCCAAAAAGAGCTAAAATTCCACTGCAAAAAAGCTTTCTCATACGGGAGATAACTTTTACAGCTCTAAACTCGACACAGCTATCCTTGGTAATCTTTAAACCCAATGTCATACTGGCGACTCCTACTGTTGATGCTTGATCAATTGTAAAAGCAATCAGCGATGCGTAAGGATAGCAATAGGCAAATCCCTGAAGTGACTGTTTCCTGCTTTGTGAAAGGCTTGAAATAGTGGATTCACTCCATCTGTTTCCCAGACAATCTGCTAACTGGCACTCTTTTATGAAAGATATCACTGATAAATTATCGGCGGTCGCGCTCCAGATCGTGAATAGTTTTCTCAAGGCACCAGTTTAAAGGGCGGTTTGGATGGCGATTGCGGGTGTAAACGATTAAGCGCTCAGCAGCATGAAAATCTCCATTGAGCAGAGTAAGCAACCGATTACTGAGACAAGACCCTGAACTGGAGCGTTGATGATGGCGGCGAGGTTTCTTTTTCAAAGCACGGCGGGGTCGTCTGCCACCGAGCCAAATTAGATAGCACAGGTACAAAGCGCCCAACCAAGTGATTGTTAGAACCAGTCCAAGTAGAGTGACCATGATGGATTACGAAGGTAAGAGTCATATCAAGGGGAGCCATCCGTGTAGTTTGGCTTCCCTTGCTCTTAGTAATCCCAGAATTGGCTGGCTCGGTATCAAATCTGCTGGACGAACCTTGGCATCAAGCCAAAAGTAGAAACTTCGTCCTATTTTTGCGATCGCCCTGCTAACTTGATTGCATTACTTAAAGCCATGCTCGGTCGTATTGAACGGGCCAAATATTCTCGTGTCCGAGTTTTTTAGCGGCACGGTGCGGCCAATAGGGATCGCGCAAAAGTTCCCGTCCTAGCAACACGATATCAGCTTGACCCGTGCGAATAACATGGTCAGCTTGTTCGGGGGTGGTAATCATGCCAACAGCTCCCGTTAAAATGTTGGCTTCTCGCCGGATTCGTTCAGCAAATGCAGTTTGGTAACCAGGCCCAACGGGATATTTAGCTCCGGGGACAGTACCTCCGGAGGAACAGTCAATCACGTCTACACCCAATGAGGAGAGTTTTTGCGAGAGGGCAATACTCTGCTCTATATCCCAGCCATTTTCTACCCAATCGGTGACAGAGATACGCACCCAGAGGGGATATTGTTCGGGCCAAACGTCTCGCACTTCCCGCACCACTTCTGTAAGAAAACGGATACGATTTTCCAAGCTACCTCCATACTCATCCTCGCGGTGGTTAGACAGGGGTGAGAGAAATTCATGTAGCAGGTAACCGTGAGCAGCATGAATCTCAACCACCTTAAACCCAGCTTCTAGAGAGTATTTAGCAGCTTGCACGAATGCCTGCGTAATTTCCCGAATTCCTTCATGGCTTAAGGCTTCAGGAACTGGATCTCCGTCGCTAAATGCGATCGCACTTGGCCCAACCACAGGCCGCCAGCCTCCCTGCGTTTCATCCAAGGGTTTCCCTCCCTCCCAAGGTTTCGCTGTACTCGCTTTTCTCCCTGCATGAGCCAGTTGAATTCCAGCAATGGCTCCAAAATTGTGAATCAGGGAAACCGTTTTTGCTAAAGCTTCGGCGTGTCCGTCCGACCAAATCCCTAAATCGTTTGGACTAATGCGTCCTGTGGGTTCCACTGCTGCTGCTTCTGTAAACACTAAACCCGCACCGCCAACCGCACGACTACTGAGGTGAACTAAATGCCAATCATTGGCATAGCCATCTTCGCTGGAATACTGACACATGGGGGAAACAGCAATGCGGTTACGAAAAGTGACTTCACGGATGCTGAGCGGTTCAAATAGGTGTGTCATGGGTCTAATTTTTCCTAAGCTAAAGCCGACACCCCTCATGATATTTTACCTTAAAAAAGATATTGCCCAGCCCTTTAATCTCTATCTTTAGAATTACTCATTTGGTTTGATTGTTTAGCTATCAACCAGACAATTAACCCTAAAAGTAAGGCAATAGTAACTCCAGCAATAGTTTGCAGCACTATATCAAAGAAATTAGCTAAAAGGAAATTCGCAAAACTCTCCAATGGAGAGCCTGAAGATTGAGCTGAATTGAGATAAGCAAAAATAGTTTGCATGGGAGAAGCGCCTTGAGAAGAAATGCTCGTAACTGCGAGGCAACCTACGACAAGAGCAAACCAAATTTGTAATTTTTTCTCCCGTTCTTGAGCTGCAACCTCATTCAGCCGCATCGTTTCTTCTAAAGTGCGATCGTGCTGCACTTTATCAATCTCTACTAGACCCCGAATAGAGGCGATCGCTTGTTCCACTAAACGATAATTCTGTTCGCATTCCCCTAACTTGACTTTAATATCATCTTGAAAATCACCCCCTATCTTCTGGTAAAATTTGGATAAGAAGCTTAAATCTGGATTAGACAATCTTTCTTGTATTTGCCGAATCCGTTCAGCATAGTTTTTTGTATTTCTCTCAATCTCCAAACGATAGCTCTCTAAAGCTTGTATCGCTTCTGCATAGTCTAAAGCTAGTTTGGGTAGGATGCTGAGCTGGGTTTTAAAATAACTGATTTCAGCCTTAGATAAGCTATTCGCTGGATTAGACTTCTGCAATTGATTCTTTTTGCGATTGAAATCTGCTATTTTATGAATAATTTCTTTCAGAGTTTGATGGCTCTGCTGAATATCAGCATACACATCTAGAGTCCGTTTATACGCTTGACTAGCTTTCTGGCGATATAGGCACAAATCAATAAACTTTTGATAAAAAAATCCGAAACTATTATCTAATCTGGAATCGGGTTTACCATTAAACGCTTCTCGAACATACAGCCAAACAAAAATTGGGCCATGCTCCTGAGGTTGATAGGGATTTCCATATTCAAAAATCGGACTGCCAAATAATTGACCCGCTTGATACAAAGGCGGACAATATTCCTGATTTTTTCCTAGGAAGTTTTGTACACACTCATCTGCTATGTCTTGCCAAAAATTTTTACCTTGTTGCTGCTTTTGGGATAACCAAGCCGTTAGCAGAATAGTTTGTCCTAATGAGCTCTTGACGTTCGGATATAAAAAGCAATTATCTGGATTTAAAGTTCTAAAAATATTCAGGTCTACATCACCCGTTTTTTGACCTTTTTCGCTTAATTCAGGGATACGAACATTTAAAGCTAGTGCATAGCTATCTTCTATCTTTAGAGGGCAAGTAAAACCTGTAATATGATGTTTTTGGGCTTCGGTAATAATTTTACCCTCTAAAGGTAATAACATCGTGTTATCTGCTGCTTCTTCTAGTAAAGAAGCTCGGTCTAAATTAGAATTTTTTTTAATTTTTAATCTCTGACCGATGTGAAATTTTTGAAGTATAGTTCCACATTTTTCCCAAAGTAATTCTTCATTATAGTGGGTTTTAGTTGAAGCAGGAGATAGAGGATTGGGGTTGGCAGAATGAAAAGCAAATAGGTGAACGTTGGGTGCGTAAACCTTGTAGCTCATGGTTTGTCCTTTGAATTAACTGCGGAAAGAAATATCGGAACGGCTGTTAAATAGTAACCCAGCCCTTTCCCAAAGCGAGGGATGGAGGGCAATCATCTTATTATTCAGCAAAGCAAGGGGAGTGCGATCGCATTCCTAATCTGCACCCCGTCTGGAGCAAGCTGGCTGAAGCTGAGTGATCAACCCCAAAGGGCGCGATCGCTCCCTTTAGTCCTATAAGATATTCCAAGATTGGTGAAACTGTCAGCAGCAAAAAAGCAGATTTAAAATCGGGAAAATTTACGAAGAAATGAAAGCTGGGCAGCGGTAAGAGCTAACTGATAGGGAAGTGCCTCACCCACCCTACCGCAAGTTAATGTTTACTTTATAAATTACGATTAGATACCCAAGCCTCCTTCTTCAAAAGGGGGGCTATGTGTTAACGCACTCCGTGCTACTAATGATTAATCTTGTTGGTGGGCGAATTGATACGCCCCGACGAGGGAAAGCGCGATCGCAACCGCTAAAAGAATCGGTATAGAATACCAGGGAAACGCTGAGAGCGGTAAGTAAGCCGCCGCCCGAAGTCCAATGCTGGTATAAGTTAGAGGCAGCAGATACACAATTCCTTTGAGAACTGTGGGTAGCGTCGCCGGGTCAAAAAATGTTGCTCCCAAAAACGACATGGGTACAATCAAGAAGTTGTTGACTAGGCCAACACTTTCCAGAGACTTTACATTCAACCCGACGATTACCCCTAAACCGGCAAAGACGGCACAGTTGAGGACGAGTAACAGTAAAAACAGAGGATTTAAGAAACTCCAGACTTTGCCCGTAAACAGAACAGCGACTAAGATGACTGAACCTGAAGTCATCAACCCCCGCACAATCCCAGCCAGCATTTTGCCTAAATGCAGGGCTAAAGGATGAATGGGGACTAGGAGCATTTCCTCAAAGGTTTTGGTGAAAAGGCGTTCACCGCAAATGGAAAAGGTTGTGCCCCCAAAGCTAATCGTCATTGAAGACAGGGCAATCATCCCCGGTAAAATGAACTGCAAGTAGTTGTCACCCGCAGCAGGTTTCATGGTTGCATCGAGGGCACTACCCAGCCCTAAACCAAACCCCACTATATAAATGAGTGGTGAAATTAAGCCACTAGAGGCGATTTGCAGCAACCGCACTCGTAAATCTAACCACTCTCCCCAAAAAATGGTGAGTGTGTCGGCCAAGATGGTTTGCAACTGCGAAGGTTTAAGGGTTGTGCCCAAGGGAAGGGAAAGCAACGATTTCACAAGTTTGGCTGAACTTAATGGTTTTCTTTATTTATTTACTTTACAATTTGTTGCACTTAAAAGGGTGATGCCTTGGGCGTATAATGAGGCTGGACTTACGTTATATAGAAAAGTCAACCCCTCTTTTCTTCCTTTTTGGGGGGAATAGATTCTGAATATCTGTTTTTGTTCTCACAGAAGCGGTGTTCTCCGAGTCAGTCTCCCCAATTTGAAGGATTTCGAGTCGATAAGTCATTTTTTCTATTTTTTCCTTGCCTGAGTTCGACAACCTGTAGCTGTTTTTGAGAAGCGATCGCATTTTTCGGCTGGATGCCATACAGGATAAAGCTTTGACGCTCTGACCTCAATTGATCGGTTGTCGGAAATGCTGGAAGGATTACTGGGACTCGTTTTGAAGCTAAAGGCTTGATCTATACTTGCCAAAATAAATGCCCCAAATGATATTCTTTAGAGAGCTTGTCGGAAATGAACCTGGAAAACTTCATATAGTAAGCGTTTCAGAAAGGGTCGGTTTAAATCCACTCAAATCCCTATCAGGGATTGAAACAAAGATGTCCAGTCCGCGCTGGGCTTTTTACTTTGTTTAAATCCACTCAAATCCCTATCAGGGATTGAAACATAAGGGATTGTAATTATCTGCTTTCCACCAACGGTTTAAATCCACTCAAATCCCTATCAGGGATTGAAACAAGGAAAAACTGGAGAAATTGTCAAAGCGGCTAAGTTTAAATCCACTCAAATCCCTATCAGGGATTGAAACAGTAAACGGCATTGACTATGACCTCTTGCCTAATGCAGTTTAAATCCACTCAAATCCCTATCAGGGATTGAAACATAGTTTAGCTCCTTCTTCAGCTCATACCTAGCCCGTTTAAATCCACTCAAATCCCTATCAGGGATTGAAACTTTTAGGTTCGTCTTGACCTATCGCGTCTTTATTGTTTAAATCCACTCAAATCCCTATCAGGGATTGAAACTAAAAGAACTAGAACACGCGCTAGCTCTGGATAAAAGGTTTAAATCCACTCAAATCCCTATCAGGGATTGAAACTTGAATT
>JBFLZA010000328.1:0-9894 GCA_040756535.1 Cyanobacteriota bacterium | reverse complement strand
CTCAAACCCGGATACTTTGCCAATCTCTTTTCTGAAGTTAAAGACTTCTTACAAACCCCAGTCGATCTTACTGTAGGCGCAGAATTATCCTTGGGCATTGCCAAAATTACCGCTCAAACCAAAGATAGCCCCAAACTTCGCGGTCAATTACGGCAATATCTAGAACCCCGCACCAATGGGATTTTAGAAGCGATTAACCAGGAATTAATCGATCGCGCCAACACCGAACTCAAGCGACGCGGCAAACAAGGACTAGTCGTGATTATCGATAATCTCGATCGCGTCGATAGTCGTCCCCTACCCTCTGGTCGCCTGTTACCAGAATACCTCTTCATCGACCGAGGCGAACAATTGCGCCGCCTCAATTGTCATGTCGTTTACACCATTCCCCTAGCCTTAATTTTCTCCAGTGAATCACAAGTGCTAGCAAATCGCATGGGAGGTGGAATCGACCCCAAAGTCTTACCGATGGTACCTGTACATTTAAAAGAGGGTAGCGAGTGCGCCGAAGGCATGGCACTGTTACGGCAAATGGTACTGGCAAGAGCATTTCCTGACGTAAATCCATATCATCGGGTGGATTTAATTACAAAAATTTTTGATACTCCTGAAACCTTAGATAGACTGTGCAGGGGAAGTGGGGGTCATGTGCGGAATTTGTTAGGACTACTTTATAGCTGTCTGATGAAAAAAAATCCTCCCATCTCTCTCGATTGTGTAGAAAAAGTAATTAGGGAACGACGCAATAAGTTAGTCTTAGGCATCAAACCCCAAGAGTGGGAATTGCTGCGTCAAGTCAGAGAACTCAAAACCGTACAACAAGAGCCAGAATACCAAACCCTATTACGGAATATGCTGGTCTTTGAATACCGCAATGATGATGAAGCGCCTTGGTTTGATATTAATCCCGTCTTAGCAGAGGCAAAAGAACTGAATTGACCCCTCTAACCCCCCTTAGCAAGGGGGGAATAAGAAAAATATCTGTATTTATCTGCGTTCATCTGCGTTCATCTGCGGTTTATCAAATCAATCCTCAAATCTTTTTTATGACAGAACCCAACGAAATAGACAACATAATTGCCGACAACGAAGACTCCTTACAAACTCTTATCCGGGCAATTACCCTCTCTCAAGGAGAATTCTCTCCCATTTTAGTCCGCTGTAACTATTCCCATCTGCGGGAACAAATTGTACAACAACTGCGAGAACAATGCCCCATCAAAATCCACGAATTAATTCTAGATGAGTCAGTCAAAACTCTTTATAGCACTATCGAAAAAGTTCTCAAAGATAAGCAGCAGGGTAGGGGCGTTGCCTCTGTGCCCGCCCTGATGATATTGGGATTAGAATCGGTGGATGCCATTGACCAAGTGATTGTGGCAGCCAATCAAGTTCGGGAAGAGTTTCGCAAAAACTTTCCCTTTCCGATAGTGTTTTGGGTTAATGATGAGGTATTACAAAAATTCACTCGATTAGCCCCAGATTTTGATAGCTGGACAACAACGATTGAATTTGCGATCGCAACCGATGACCTAATCAATACCATCCACAAAAATGCCGATGATGCCTTCAAGCAAATTTTAGGTGCAGGTGCTGGAAGGTTTCTCGATAATGCTGTCCTCAATCTAGCAGTTGATTCACGTTATCGATCTGAGCTTAAGTCAGCTTTGGGGGATTTGCAAAACCGTATACAAGAATTAGAGCCAGAGCTAGAAGCTAACATTGAATTCTTGCTTGGAAGAAATGCTCAGGCGAGCGAGCAGATGGAAGAAGCTCGACAACACTATGAGAAAAGTTTGGTGTTTTGGCAGCAAATACAGAATACAGAACGGCATGGATGTTTACTGTTTTATCTAGGTTTGTGGTGGCGTAGATATGCCGTTTTACATCGAGCTGAATACGTTCAAGCTTGTGAGAAAGCCAGAGATTATTTTAAGCAATGTATTGAAATTTTCAAACTGGGTAATCGTCCGAATTTAGCAGCCAGATTTATCAATGCTTTGGGAGAAGTATTGACAAGGTTGGAGGACTGGGATGAGTTAGAACTTGTTGCCAAAGATTCGGTTAACTTACATCAAACCTATCCAGATTCACACCAACATCTATATTCGGGTTATGCTTACGGTCTTCTGGCTGAGGTGGCTTTGAAAAAAGCCGCTTGGAGTGAAGCTAAAAAATATGCGGAGTTAGCGCTACAAAAGAATACTGAACCAGAACTCGTTGCACTAGGTTCACAGTATGCAGATACAAATTGGGGCTGGGCATGGAAACAATATCAAAGTTTATATTTATTTTTATTAGCTAAAGCTCAACAACATTTAAATCAACTTCAAGAAGCGGTCGGAAATTTAGAAAAAGCAAGGGAAGAAAATAATCCTCAATACGATCCACAACTTTATATTGATATTTTGGGAGAACTGCGATCGCTCTACTTCCAGCAGGGTGAATATCTTAAAGCATTTGAAGTAAAACAAGAACAAAAATCGATTGAAGCCCAATATGGGTTTCGCCCTTTCACCGGTGCAGGAAGCTTGCGGCCTGTAAAACGCATCATTAATCCTGCTTTCGATCCAATTGATCCCCAGGAAAGGGCGCGAGAACGAATGACAGCTACAGGGCGACAGAGTGACTTGAATAACTTAATCCAAAGGCTTAGTAGAAATGACTACAAATTGATAGTTATTCATGGAATGTCTGGGGTGGGCAAGAGTTCACTTATATGGGCAGGATTAGAGCCAGAATTGAAGCAAAATCCAATTGGCGATCGCACAGCTTTACCTATTACGTTGCGATATTATACCAACTGGGTTACAGAGCTGGGAAAAAAGCTAGAAAAAGCGTTACAGGAAATGGGGATTGAGGAGACAGGACTTGTTCCTAGACTCGATCCCCCCCAGCCCCCCTTCAAAAGGGGGGAGCAAGAACGCAACCCCCCATTATTAGCGCAAGAACAAGAGTTCAAGCCCCCATTATCAGTGCAGGAGCAAGAGTGTAAGTCTCCTGTATCATCGCAGGAGCAAGAGTTAAAGCCCCCTGTATCATCGCAGGAGCAAGAGATATACAAGCAGGAAAGCCCCCCTTTTCAAGGGGGGTTGGGGGGATCGAATGCTTCAACAAAGACGATTCTCAAACAATTGCGAAAAAATGCCGATCGCAATCTGCTTACTGTTCTAATTTTTGACCAGTTTGAAGAGTTTTTCTTTGTTTGCACTGATTTGCGGGAAAGGCGGCAATTTTATGATTTTCTTCGAGTCTGCCTCAATCTTCCCTATGTGAAAGTCATTCTGTCGCTACGGGAAGATTATTTGCATTATCTATTAGAGTGCGATCGCTTCGCTAATTTGGATGTTATCAACAATAATATTTTAGATAAAAATATTCGTTGCTATTTAGGGGATTTCTCCCCAGAACGTGCTAAGTCAGTTATTCGAGAATTAACGGATAGGTCACAGTTTTACCTAGAACCTGCGCTAGTTGATGAATTAGTGCGAGATTTAGCAGGTGAATTGGGGGAAATTCGCCCGATTGAGTTGCAGGTAGTGGGAGCGCAACTGCAAACAGAGAATATCACAACGCTTGAACAATACCATCAGCTTGGCTCGAATCCTAAAGAAAAACTGGTTCAGCGTTCTCTTGAAGATGTCATCAAAGATTGTGGCGTTAAAAATGAACGTGCTGCCCGATTGGTTTTGTACTTACTCACGAATGAAAACGGCACCCGTCCTCTCAAAACTCGCGCTGAGTTGGAAGCAGATTTACAAGTATTAGGTTTTGAGACAGAGGTTGAGCAATTAGATTTAGTTTTGGAGATTTTAGTGGGTTCTGGGCTTGTGTTTCTGGTGCCAGATTCTCCAGCGAATCGCTATCAACTGGTTCACGACTATCTAGTCGCCTTTATTCGTCAACAACAAGCACCGGGACTGTTGGCAGAATTAGCCCAAGCGAAGGAGAAGCAGAAGTTAACGGAAGCACAACTGAGGCAAGCCCTTCGGGAGAAAGAAGAGGCACTACGTAAAGAACAAGAGGAACGCCAGCGAACAGAAATTGCAGAGATTGAGGCGTTGAGTTCGTTGTCTCAAGCCCTGCTAGTATCGCACGACCAGCTAGGGGCATTGGTAGCTGGTGTTAAGGCAGGTAAAAAGTTACAGACAACAAACGTACCAACCGATATTAAGATTCGGACGGTGGAAAAGTTACGGCAGGCAGTCTACTCTGTGAAAGAGCGTAATCGCTTTCAAGGGCATAGAGGAGCAATAAGGAGTGTTAGCTATAGTCCAGATGGTCAGACAATTGCCTCTGCTAGCAGTGACTGCACGATAAAACTCTGGCGCATCGATGGTACTCTCCTGCAAACATTCAAAGGGCATAGCAACAAAGTCCATGGTGTAGCTTGGAGCCCGAACGGGCAGATGATTGCCTCTGCTAGCCATGACCACACCATCAAACTTTGGCGCACAGATGGCGCTCTCCTGCAAACCTTTAAAGGGCATAGCAATTCAGTCTACAGCGTAGCTTGGAGTCCGGACGGACAGATGATTGCTTCAGCTAGCCATGACCATACCATCAAACTCTGGCGTACAGATGGGATAGAAGTGCAAACTTTTCGAGGGCATAGCCGTTTAGTGCATGGTGTAGCTTGGAGTCCAGATGGTCAAATGCTTGCCTCCGCTAGTGGTGATGGGACGGTGAAACTCTGGCGCACCGATGGTACTGAAGTGCAAACTTTTCGAGGACATAGCGATGCAGTGTACAGCGTAGCTTGGAGTCCCGATGGTCAGATGCTTGCCTCTGCTAGTAAGGATGCTTCAGTGAAACTCTGGCGCACCGATGGTACTGAAGTGCAAACTTTTCAAGGGCATAATGCTTGGGTTCGTAGCCTCAGCTTTAGTCCAGATGGTCAGATGATTGCTTCTGCTAGTGGTGACCGTATAGTGAAACTTTGGCGCACCGATGGGACTGTTATGAGAACCTTTCAGGGGCATAGTGATTGGGTCTACAGCGTAGCTTGGAGTCCGAATGGTCAGACCATTGCCTCAGCAGGTGGTGACCGTACTGTAAAATACTGGCATTTGGACAACACAGTTGTAAAAACCTTTCGCGGACATAGTCATTGGGTTAATAGCATCAGCTTTAGTCCAGATGGTCAGACGATTGCCTCCGCTAGTAGTGACCACACCATCAAACTCTGGCGCACCGATGGCACTTTAGTACAAACCTTTCAAGGGCATAATAAATGGGTGCTGAGCGTAGCTTGGAGTCCGGATGGTCAGACAATCGCATCTGCTGGCAGTGACCATACCGTAAAACTTTGGCACACTGATGGCACACAATTACAAACCTTTCAAGGGCATAGCGACTGGGTTAACAGGGTTAGCTTTAGTCCGGATGGGCAAATGCTTGCCTCAGCGAGTAGTGACCAGACGATAAAACTCTGGCGTTTAGATGGTACTCTCGTGCAAACGTTTCAAGGACATCGTAATCGCGTCAGCAGTGTAGATTGGAGTCCGGATGGTCAGATGATTGTTTCCGCCAGTTATGACACAACTGTAAAACTCTGGCGTTTAGATGGTACTCTCGTGCGAACTTTTCAAGGGCATCGCGACCCTGTTAACGGTATAGCTTGGAGTCCGGATGGTCAGATGATTGCCTCCGCTAGCTATGACTGTACGATGAAACTTTGGCGCATCAATGGTACTCTCCTACAAACTTTTGAGAAATTCTCCGGCTCAGTCTACAACGTCGCGTGGAGTCCCGATAGTCAGACCATTGCTTCGGTGAGTCGTGACTGTACAGTGAAACTTTGGCATTTGGATGGCACAGAAGTTTGCACCTTTCAAGGACATAGTGAATGGGTTTGGAGCGTTAGCTTTAGCCCAGATGGTCAGACGATTGCCTCAGCTAGTAGCGATCGCACAGTAATGCTAATGAAGTGGAATTTGGATTTAGACGATTTACTAGAGCGCGGTTGCAATTGGTTGCGGGATTATCTGAAGACGAACCCGAATGTGAGCCAAAGCGATCGCCATTTGTGCGATGGTATTTGTGGAGAATAAGCGATCGCATCCATAAAAGTTAGCTAGCTAAGTCTCTTGCTAATCTGAAGGTATTGACCCAGGAACCCACACATAGGGAGAGTCAGGCGATGTCAGTGGAAGCAACTTCTGAGACAATATTTCAAAACACAGAGGAGTTGGACTGGGAACCCCCCATGCCACCCACTGACTTAATCTTTGATGACGGTGAACCCTTGGAAAGCAATCGCCACCGCATTGCCATGAACGCCCTAATCCGGTCATTGCAGCAAGCTTGGACTGACCGCAACGACTTCTTCACGGGTGGCAATATGTTCGTTTATTACAGTAGCGCCCAAGCCCGTAACCGAGATTTCCGAGGACCAGATTTTTTTGTCGTGCTCGATGTAGATGGAAGTAAAGAACGGCAAGGCTGGGTTGTGTGGGAAGAAGAAGGTCGTTACCCAGATGTGATTGTGGAATTGATGTCGCCTTCCACTGCTGAGGTTGATACAGGAAAGAAAAAGGACATTTACGAGCGCATCTTTAGAACAAGAGATTATTTTGTTTTCGACCCCTTTGACCCTACTTCCCTCGTAGGTTGGCGCTTAGATGCAAACTTGCGTTATCAGCCATTAGTGCCGAACGAACAAGGTTGGCTTTGGTGCGAAACCTTAGGCTTTTGGTTGGGAACTTGGTCGGGGACAATCGACCGGGAATCTGCCCTATGGTTGCGGTTTTATGACTCCTCTAACCATCTCGTCCTGTTACCAGAGGAAGCCGCTCAACAGCAAGCTCAAGCTGCTCAACAAGAAGCTGAAACTCAACGTCAACGAGCCGAACGCCTTGCTGCTCGATTAAGGGAAATGGGAGAAGACCCCGATCTTTTATGACTCTATCTGTAGGGTGCTTATCTTAGCACAATACGCTAGCATTAAAGTTGAATGGAGAATTGGGCATCAGTTCACTTAAGCTGTCATACATTTAACAAGTTTGTTGATCAATAACAGATATCTTGTGGGATGGGCCGAAAAGCCCGTCCAAATTAAGTTAATCAAGAGCAGATATCTTGTGGGATAGGCATCTTGCCCGTCCAAATTATGCCAATTAAATGTACAGTAGCCTATTTCTACCTTCAGACGGGTACATCACCTAATCTTCCACTGTTTCAATTAAGTCCTCCATCATCACCTCGAACGTGCGAGCCAGTTTTTGCAGTGCCGTCACATCTACGGTTGCCATACCTGCCGATCGCGCGTAAGTTGTAACTGTAGTGTAGGGAACTCCAGCGCGTGTAGCTACCTCTTTGAGCGTCCAACCCTTCTCATCTGCAAAATCTCGAATCCGCAGCCTAACTAAACCCATTCTTTCTCTTGACGATGAACGAGTACTCGTTCTTTAATGTGGATAACTTCAAAAACCAAATAGAATCGCCCTCTGGCCTGGAAAACTAAAGGGCGATTTTCAGAGCAATCCCCACAAAAATGGAGGCAAATAAATATGATATCAAGACCGCAGCCGATCGCAACGGCTGTACCTCATTTCGGTTGGGGTGCAACGATAGGGAGGGACGTATGACTTACAAAGATCGACTGTCCCCTTGGTGCATTGTCCGTCACCTCCCGCAAGCACAACACAAGATTGTTGCTCGTTGTCGTCGTCGGAATAATGCAGAAGATCATCTCCGGTTGCTGAAGCGGATGGCACCATCTGCTGAATATACCATTGTCTACGACCCGGTTGCAGAAACCAGTGACGAGACAGTAAACAGCAACTAATCTTCTCTTAGAAGTTCTACTCTCTAAGGACTTACGCATAGCCCCCCTTTTTAAGGGGGGTTGGGGGGATCTAAATCCTTTTTAAGGGGAGTTAGGGGGATCTAAATACAGTTCAAATACCCGAAATCAGGGTAAGTTCATGGCAACGGATGGCTTGTTCGGCTGTTTCTGCCAATCTCTCGTGTTTTATAACGAATCAGTTGTCAGTTGATACTACGATAATTTCATGGGTTATATTCCGTTGCTATCCGTTTCCTTGAATAATCTAGAAGCAGATGATTTTCAAGGATAGTTAGGGATGAGTTTTTACCTCGGCATTGATTTCGGCACTTCGGGTGCAAGGGCTGTTGTGATTGATGCTGAAGGGACTATTCAAGCTGAAACGCAATATCCTTTTGCAGAGGTATCAGGGAAGGGTGCAGAATGCCTTACCCCTACAGCTGTTGCCTGGGAAAAGGCTTTGTTTTCCCTGATGGAGCAACTTCCTCAACAAATACGAGGGAAAATAAAAGCGATCGCAATTGATGGTACATCTTCTACTGTCCTACTGTGTGATGCTACAGGACAACCCATTGCTGAACCCTTGATGTACAACGATGGGCGAGGGGTAGAGGCGCTGGAACAGTTGAAGACAATTGCACCTCCTAATCACACTGTACTCAGCGCTACCTCCAGCCTTGCTAAACTTCTGTGGTTAATCCAAAATTCAAACTTCAAAGTTCAAAACTTGTATTTTTTACATCAAGCAGATTGGTTAGCATTTCTCTTGCATGGCCAATTGGGAATTAGTGACTATCACAATGCATTGAAACTGGGTTATGAACCCGAACAACTGTGTTATCCCACCTGGATGGAACAGTTGCCAGAAACGCCTGTATTGCCGCAAGTCTTTGCTCCTGGAACGCTAGTGGGGGAGGTAACCGCAGACATTTCCCGCCGCTTGGGGTTACCGCGAGACTGTGTGGTGTGTACTGGCACAACGGATAGTATTGCCGCTTTTCTCGCCAGTGGTGCCAAATCTCCCGGAGAGGCGGTAACGTCCCTTGGTTCTACCTTAGTCCTAAAACTGCTGAGTCATACCCGTGTCGATGATGCCCGATACGGAATTTACAGCCATCGCTTAGGTGATTTGTGGCTAACGGGTGGGGCGTCTAATACGGGTGGGGCAGTGTTGCGACACTTTTTTAGTGATGCCGAATTAGAAAGCTTGAGTTGCCAAATCGAGGCAGAGAAAGAAAGTCCCTTAGATTATTATCCCTTGCTCAAAAAAGGCGATCGCTTTCCCATCAACGACCCCAATCTCCCCCCACAACTAGAACCTCGGCCAGCTACCTCAGTAGAATTTCTCCACGGATTACTCGAAAGCATGGCACGAATTGAGGCACGAGGATATCAATTATTGCAACAACTCGGCGCAACTCCGGTAACTCGCGTCTACACTGCCGGTGGTGGTGCAAAAAATCCTGCTTGGACAATAATTCGAGGGCGTCATCTCCAAATCCCTGTACTATCATCGATTCATACAGCCGCTGCCTATGGCACAGCACGATTGGCAAGGCAAAATACCTGTCAAAAATAGGGAATGGGGAACAGAGGAAGAAAGATTTTCATCCATAGGTTATGTCCTGTAAGTTGTAGGCATCTCTTTCATCTGCTATAGGATGCGTCCATCTGCGGTTTTCAATTGAAAGTAACCCTTAATTTCAAATGAACACACAAAGGGTAAGGAACAGCAATGCCTTAGCCCCTACCGATACAATCTGCAATCAAGCGGATTTGATATAAATTGCCAAATGTAACAATCTTTGTGAAAAAATCAGTTACCTTGTCATTAGAAGCTTAGTCGTTCAAATGCTGTGCTGCTAAAGCTGTAACCTATAGTCTCAAACAACATTTAGTGAGAACCTTTTGCTATTTACAGATAATTATCAGGAACGCCCGTTGCTTGCAAATCGAGCAAAGCCTTCAGGACTTGACGCTATGCTGGTAACGGACGAACTGCTACTCTACTACAAACGCTGTCGGCGTCGGGCGTTTTTAGATATTTACGGTGACTCATCTGAGCAAGATTCAGAACAAGACTTTTTGCGGAAGCTGAGGCAAGA
>JBFLZA010000327.1:0-9899 GCA_040756535.1 Cyanobacteriota bacterium | reverse complement strand
CCCCCCCCCCCCCCCCCCCCCCCCCCCCCCCCCCCCCCCCCCCCCCCCCCCCCCCCCCCCCCCCCCCCCCCCCCCCCCCCCCCCCCCGCCCCCCCCCGGCCACTACTGGGGTTGGCAGAGGCATTTGTCCCGGCGGATTATTCGGGTTATAAGGATGCGATCGCATTTGCCCTACTCTTCATTATGCTCCTAGTTCGACCCCAAGGATTGCTGGGGCGAGCACGGGTGACAAAGGTCTAATCTTGATAGAAGTTTACAATTAAGAAATATAAAAATGAAATCCTATAAAACCTAGTAAAAAGCGATGAATCAGGAAACCTTGCTCCACCGAATGACAAATCGTATCCGGCAATCTCTAGAGTTGCAGGAGATTTTGTCAGCAACGGTGGCAGAAATACGCTCATTTCTGCATACAGATCGGGTGAAAGTTTATCGCTTTCAGCCTGATGGTGCAGGCCAAGTCATCGCTGAATCGGTGGATCAAAACCGTCTGCCCTCCCTTGTGGGACTGCACTTTCCGGCAGGAGATATTCCCCCCCACGCTCGCGAAATGTTTGTCAAAGCGAGAGCCCGGTCCATTATCGATATTCCCACACAGCGCCTCACCCTCAACCGAGTGGATTACCCGGAAACCACGGGAGACTTAACGATTGAACAGGTGCAGAATTTAGCGATTGAAGATATCCTTCAGCGTCCGGTCGATCCTTGCCATGTGGAATATTTAACGGCGATGGGAGTACAGTCTTCTTTAGTCGTTCCAATTTTGCATCAGCACAACTTGTGGGGCTTGTTGGCTTCGCATGATTCCCAGCCCAAAGCCTTTTCGCCAGAGCAACTGCAAATTATTCAAATATTAGCTGACCAAGTTGCGATCGCTATTTCCCAATCTCACCTCCTCTACCAAGCGCGGGAACGAGCACGTCAAGAGACACTCATCAATCAAATTTCCACCCTACTCCACTCTCCCCTTAAAATTCAGGAAATTCTACAAATCGCTTTAGAGAAGGTAGCCAGAGCGGTTAAGGGGTCTGGTGGTAGGCTTTATCTAAGTTCCACTTCCAGTCAAATCGACACTGAACTTTATACCTATGGAACACAGCCCGTATTATCTGAAAGCAAGCCAACGCTACTGGAGTATTATCCGTTTTGGCAGCAGTTGATGAGCTGTGAGAGCCAGTTTACTCAACCCTTTGATGTTGCCGATTACTGGAGAAACTTAATTATCGGTGAGGGAGAGGAAGCGGTAGGCTTACACAGCCGCATGGTTTCTCAACCCCAAGTGCTCAACGATATTTATCAAGAACCACAGCTACTAGACGCTGCACCTCTATTTCGCCCCACCCGCATCCGCAGCTTGCTGGCAATGCCTCTGATGTATGGGAATCAGTGTCTGGGTGTCTTGAGCATTTTTCGCGATGAGATTGACACCGATATCGCTTGGGCGGGACGATTTGATCCAGATGAGCGACAGCAGCGAGTCAGAAACTCGTTTGAGGTGTGGCGAGAGTTAAAACTCGGCCAAGTGGATGAGTGGAAGGATGAAGAAATTGAAATCGTGAGTTCAGTGGGAACCCATTTGATGATGGCAATCCTGCAAAATCGGCTTTATCAGTGCGAACATCAGCAGCGCTTGATTGTAGAAATGCGGAACCAAGAACTCAGCAAAGCGCGTACTGCCGCAGAAGAAGCCACCCGTCTCAAATCTGACTTTTTATCCTCTACAAGTCATGAACTCCGCACGCCGCTTGCCGCAACGCTCAACTATCTCAAACTGCTCAAGGAAGGCTTTTACGATAATGAGGAAGAACTCAAAGAATACATTGGCGTTGCCTATAATTCAGCGGAAAATCTAGTTGCGATTATCAACGATGTCTTAGATATTGCCAAAATAGAAGCGGGCCGCCTGACTCTCAATCCAGAATGGGTTCATTTGCCATCGCTCCTGCAAGAACAACAAAATTTATTCAGACTCGAAAGCCGTCAAAAAGAAATTCCCTTAGTGATGGAGTGCGAAGTCGAGAGCGTTTATGCTGATGAGCTGAAGCTGAAGCAGGTTTTAACCAATCTTCTCTCCAATGCCTTTAAGTTCACCTCTGGGGGTGAGATTCGCTTACAAGTTGTTCTACACTCAGGTAGCGATCGCTATTGGGTTAAAATTTCAGTGACCGACACGGGGATCGGTATCGAGCCAGATAAACAGGATATGCTGTTTGAGCCTTTCGTACAGGCAGATGGCTCCGTTAAGCGTCGCTATGGAGGAACAGGACTTGGTTTAACAGTTTGCAAACGATTGGTTGAACTTATGGGGGGTCAGATTTCACTGAACAGTCCTGGTAAAGGCAAGGGAACAACTGTCACTTTTACCCTACCGCAGTAGCAACAAGAATGCGTCGTGAAAATATTACTTGTAGATGATGATTCCCTATTAGCGAAAGGAACAGCTAAGCTACTCAATCGCCTCGGCGGCCATCAAGTAGTTATTAGGGATGAGCCAGCAGAAATTTTTCAAGAATGTCAAACTGGAGAAGTAGACATCGTACTGATGGATGTCAATCTGCCGGGAGCCTACTGGGAGGACGAAGAGATTAGCGGTGCAGATCTTGCTCGTTTCCTCAAAACTAACCCCCAGACTGCCCAGATTCCCATTATTTTGCTGACCGCTTACGCTCTGGTAAGTGAGCGGGAAAAGCTGTTGCAAGATTCACAAGCTGATGAGTTATTGACTAAACCGATTACAGATTATAACGCATTTTTAGCGTTGATGACCCAATTGTTTGAAGTTAGCAGGCAACCGCATTAGCCGTAAAACGTTAATCATTGATTGCCTTCTAACGTTAAATTAGTAGCTTAAAGTTTATATCTTCAATCATTATAGTTTATGCCCAAATAGGAAAATCATATAGTTATTCAGATTGTAGGAGTAAATTGGGTTCTAATCGAGGGGGGAAATTATGTACAGAATCGCTGTTGTGGATAGTAATGTCCACTGGAGTTTTGCTCTAAAAATCTTATTTCAACAAAGCTTTGAAGTAACTCTATTTGAAAAAGTCCCTGATTTATTACAAGAATTGTTTGATTATGATTTAGTGATTATCAGTGGCTCAAGTTGTTCTAACGAATTTAATCAGAAATCTATTCAGCCCTGTGAAATTATCTTTTTTATTAAAAAAAATGTCTTAAATCCTCCTATTCTCGTTATTGCCTCAGAGCCAGGTGGAGAAGATGATTTGGAAGCGTACCACAATAGTTGTCCAGTAGCAGATGCCTTTTTTGATAAGAAAACTTCCCTAGAAGAACTTTTACAGCAAACACAGAGATTACTTTCAGCCAGAAAACGAAACTTTTATGAAAAAGCAAGTGAGTTGGCTCAAGGGTTTACCCCTATGCCGACAATGGCTGTCATCGATGATGATATCCATTGGTGCTTCACCATCGAGCGATTCTTTAGGAAGGAGTTTGAAGTTTTTACTTTTCCCAACATAGCCGATTTTCTTAAGCAGTCATTTGACTTTGATATAGTGCTTGTCGATTATTCTATTCCAACTCTTAATTATGAAGATCATATTGAAAGTCGTGACCTTGTTCGTTATTTAAAGAATTTACGCTACCCTCCTTTGGTTGTTTTTGTATCGGGATATGTAAGCAAGAACAATTTAGCATTAGGAAAACAAATTTGTCCTGAAGCTGATGCGTTTTTTGCCAAAGATGCTGGACTCGATGAATTGCTCAAAAAAGTTAAGCAACTAAGTAAATAGACGGAAATAAACCGAATTATGTTACGGAACGTAAACCTATCGGAAACCCTTACTAATGACTAATGACGACCCTTACAGGAATCAAGAGGAGTGAAGAAAGAACCAGTGTCAGATTTTATCAATAACTATGGCTTCTTAATTGTATCAATGATTTTTGGAGCTATTTTAGGGCTTTCGGTATACTTGCCGTTAATGGCAGGACAGCTATCTCTAGCGACTCCCGGATTTTATGCTTTAGGGGGTTATATTGCTGCAATTGGTTCAACTGATATATTTAAGTTCACAGGAAATCTATTCCCCTTACCCTATCTATTATTAGAAATGCTGTTAGCGGCTATTGTTTCCGCTGTGCTTGCGATCGCATTGGGAATTCCGGTTCTCCGTTTGCGGGGGATTTATTTAGCTATTGCCACAATTGCTTTTGTCGAAATTTTGAGAGTTCTCGCTCTAAACTTGGAGATTACAGGGGGTGCAGTCGGGATTTTTGCCATTCCTCAACCCTTTCAATCACAAATTGAGTATCTGTGGATTGCCTTACCTCTGCTATTTTTAAGTATGCTCTTTCTCTACCGTTTGGAACGCATCCGAGTGGGTCGAGCTTTCAGCGCGATTCGTGAGGATGAACTTGCCGCTGATGCGATGGGCATTAACCCAACTTATTACAAGGTACTGTCATTTACATTAGGAGCCGTTTTGGCGGGTTTAGTTGGAGCTGTGAGTGCTCATTTTCTCAATACTTGGAATGCCCGTCAAGGAACGTTTGATGCTAGTATTATTTATTTAGCATTTGTATTAATTGGAGGGTCTAGAACCTTTGTTGGCCCAGTCTTAGGAGGAATGGTACTAACTGCGTTGCCAGAAGCGTTAAGAGCGATGGCAGGCATCAGCGGTTTACCGACTTGGTTGGCAAATTTCCTGCAGGATGGTCGTTTGATTATTTTCGGGCTATTAATTGTACTCGGCAGTATATTCTATCCTCAAGGAATTATTACGCCTGATTTATTAAAGCGATTGAAGCCACTAAAACGGCAAAGACTATGACCGACGAACAGAAAGGAAGGGAAGCTTTAGAATCCGTTCTAGAGGTGAAAAAGATTACTCGCCGTTTTGGTGGTCTTGTTGCCGTGAATCAAGTCTCTTTCAGCGTCCAAAAAAATGAGATATTTGGTTTGATTGGTCCGAATGGTGCTGGGAAGACTACTCTATTTAATTTGATTACAGGTTTGATGCCGCCTTCAAGTGGTCATCTGATTTACGAAGGAAAAGAGATTACCAAACTGCGACCTTACAAAATCGCAGCGCAAGGCATTGCTCGTACCTTTCAAAATCTCCGCCTGTTTGGGAATTTATCAGCTTTGGAAAATGTTGCGATCGCTCAGCACATCCATTGTAAAACCGGTTTAATCAAAGGCGTATTAGGATTGCCCCCAACCGCTGCTGAAGAACAGCAAACCTTGGCTAAAGCTTTAGAATTATTGGAGTTAGTAGGACTTGCTGATAGGGCGACAGAAAAAGCTGGAAACTTTGCCTATGGCGACCAAAGGCGTTTAGAAATTGCTCGTGCTTTAGCCCTAAAGCCAAAACTTCTACTCTTAGATGAACCGGCTGCTGGGATGAATCCCAACGAAAATGGTACTTTGAGTGAGTTGATTCGGCACATCCGCGATTCTTTCAATTTGACTGTACTCCTGATTGAGCATCACGTACCGTTAGTGATGGGATTATGCGATCGCATTGCCGTTTTAGACTTCGGTCAACTGATAGCATTGGGTGAACCCGAAAACGTTAAAAATGACCCAGCCGTTATCGAAGCCTATTTAGGAGATGAGTGAGTAGTGAGTTGTTAGTTGTTGATTGCTCCTAACCAGCTATTGGTAGAAACAGAAAAATTCAAATCTTTCAATACTCAAATAGGGCTGTGACTGAATTCCCCAGAACTTCTGACAAATGACAAAACCACTGCTTGAGGTCAAAAACTTATACGTTAACTACGGTGCTATTAAAGCTCTAATCGACATTAATTTGGTGGTTAATGAGGGTGAAATAGTAACCTTAATTGGTGCCAATGGTGCGGGTAAAAGCACTACACTCAGAGCCATTTCCAGACTCGTTAATCCCGTTAGCGGTCAGATTTTATACAACGGACAAGACATTACGCGATCGCGTCCCGATCAAGTAGTAGCAATGGGGATTGCTCACAGTCCTGAAGGACGCCGGGTATTGTCGCGACAAACTATTCTAACCAATCTAAATTTAGGGGCTTACACTCGCTCCGATCGCTTGGGCATCAAAGCCGATATTGAACGTCAGTTTCTCACCTTCCCCCGTTTGGGAGAACGCCGCCAGCAGCTAGCAGGTACCCTCAGTGGTGGGGAACAGCAAATGTTAGCGATCGCACGGGCCGTCATGAGTCGCCCTAAACTCTTACTCCTCGACGAACCGAGTCTAGGATTAGCCCCCCAAATTGTGCGGGAAATCTTCTCCGTTATTCGTCAACTTCACGAGGAGGGAGTCACCATTTTGTTGGTGGAACAAAACGCTAACCTGGCTTTAGAAAATGCTGATCGAGGCTATGTTCTCGAAGCTGGGCAACTGACTCTGACAGGAAAAGCCTCAGATCTCATTAAGGATGAACGAGTCAGAAAAGCTTATCTAGGCTAAAGTTCTCAGTTCAATCAGCACCGAACTTAGGTAGAGGGATTGAAGCCTGGAAAATAAGCAATAACTCCTAATCCCCAATTCCCGAAAAGATTTTTTTAAAGAAAAAAATACCCAAACAAAAGCCCTCTCAGAGCTTCCAGATGAGAGGGCGTTTCAGTAGTCCAAATGCTTACAGTTAAAAATGTACTAAGGAAGTGTGAAGAATTTGTGAAAATTATTGATCCAGTTTCAATGAACTTAAAGGGCTCTTAACTCGTCATTACTCTTGTTGACATTCTCCGGTCTAAAGACGCGGAGATTCTTGGTTCACGGACTCGCCGTTAGACGACAGGATTGCTCCAATCGCCCAAGAGGGCAAATCTCCCCAAGCGTAGGTTCCCGTGTGCCCCACGGTACACAGTGCTAATTTCAGGATGTTGATGGCAGCATTTACATCCCTATCTTCAATGAATCCACAATGCGGACAAACATGGGTTCTTGTTGATAGGGATTTTTTCACTTTCTTGCCGCAGCTAGAACAGTTCTGACTCGTATTGTGAGGAGGCACTGCAATCGTACATCGCCCATATTTAAAGCCAAAATACTCCAACCACTGACGGAATGTTGACCATCCTGCATCACTGATAGATTTAGCTAGATGCCGATTCTTTACCAGCCCTTGAACATTCAAGTCTTCATAGGCTACCAAATCGTTAGATTGGATGACGGAGTACGCTACTCGCTTGCAATACTCTTTTCGCTGCCTACTTACTTTTAAATGCTTCCGAGCATATCGATTTCTAGCCTTGTGGTAATTTTTAGACTGCGGCTTAGCACCTTTAACGAACTTCTTGGATTTCTTCCGGTTAGCTCGGTTGAGCTGCCTTTCTGACTTCCGGTAGAACTGAGGACAAGGCTCTGTATTGCCTTTGCTATCGGCAATGAAGAACTTGAGTCCTACATCCAACCCAATCATCTTTTCGGTCAGTTCAGTCTCAACTCTAACTTTGACATCAATCGCAAATTGCGCGTAATAACCATCAGCCCTACGGACTAATCGAACTCGTTTAATTTGCTTGATGTCATAGTAATTGAGGTCATAAGTTCCCTTGAGTTTTAGAGTTCCTATGTTCTTACCATCCCGAAAAGTGATAGCCTTCCTATTTTCAGAAAGCTTCCAGCCGCTGGTTTTGTATTCAACTGAGCGGCAATGCTTTTTGAATTTCGGAAAGCCTTTTTTGCCCTTAATCTTCTTCCTGCAATTGTCAAAGAACCGAGCAATTGCACTCCAAGTCCGTTCAGCCGCAGACTGTCGAGCCATTGAATTGAGTTCTTCAGCAAAGGGAAACTCCGCTGCTAGTACAGCACAATATTTATTGAGGTCATATTGACGCAAGCCCTTGTTATCCATCCAATAGCGCAAGCACCTATTTTGAATGAATTGGCTAGTGCGAATCGCCTCATCAATAGCTCGGTATTGAGCCTCTTTTCCCTTAACTTTAAACTCGTACACGATCATGGGTTCGACCTAATCACCCCATTCTTATGTTAGCCTGTCCACATAAGACTGCTGATTAAGTTTTATGACTTTGAGGCAAGATTTATTGGTCAGCTGGAGTCCCTACGCTGACCCGCCTTATATCCCCTGCCGTCGATGCGAGGGGATATTAGGCGATTTTCGATAATCTAACCCAACGATTGGTGCGATCGCTACTTGTGGAACTGTACTGGAATAGTCATGCTGAAGCATAAAATGTTCAATTTTGTCAAAAGTTTACCAATCTTTGTCTTAGCAGTTGTGCTGGGATGTTCAAACACTAACCTCGCTACCCATGCAGCAACGTCTCCAGCGAACCCATCATCTCTCGCGCCAGCAGCAACCACCAAAGCGACAAAACCCGCTACTTTACCAGATACTTTAGTCATTCCGGGAGAACGAGTTGGCCCAATCACTCGCCGTACTACTCGTCAAAACTTAGCTAAGCGCTTTGGTGCAGCCCGCCTAAAGGATGTGCAAGTGAATATGGGTGAGGGATTTACCGAACCAGGCACCCGTGTAGACTTAGGGCCAGAGTATTCATTTAATGTAGTGTGGGCAGATTCGGGTCGTACTAGGGCTAAAGAGATTCGCAACTTGGGTTCCGGTTGGCGAACTCCCCAAGGGATTGGAGTGGGTACTTCTTTAGCTCAATTGCAGCAGAAGCTAGGGCTATTTAAACTCTATGGCTTCGCTTGGGACTACGGTGGCACCGTTGTGCTAGATAAGACGAAATTAGCCAAGTACAAAGATGCCCTAATTTTGCGACTTCGCCTCGCACCGGGGGTTGCCGAGAAATTCCCAAATGATTTTAGGGCAGTAACCGGCGATGGTCAATTTTCGTCCAATAATCCCCATTTGCGATCGCTCAAGCCAGAAGTGGGAGAAATAATTGTGCGGTTAGCGCCAAATCAGCAATAGGTTTAGCTGCTGTGGCCGAGACTTTCGCTAAAGTGTCACATAGACAACTTATTAAAATCGGGAGCAACAATGACAACTGCAACGGCTAGTCAACCCGCTACCCAACTACCTCCCTTAATTCCTCGCGAAATTCTCTTCGGCAACCCAAAACGTGCCCGTCCACAACTATCGCCGGATGGACAGTATCTCACCTACATCGCACCCGACGATAAAAACGTCTTGCAGGTATGGCTGCGAACAGTGGGGCAAGAAGACGACCGCAAGCTGACTGATGATAAAAAGCGCGGCATTCGGATGTACTTCTGGACGTACAACCCCCAGCAACTGATTTATCTGCAAGACTCGGATGGCGATGAGAACTTTCACCTATACCTAGTCGATATCCAGTCGAATATTGTCCGTGACTTGACCCCCTTCCAAGGTGTTAAAGCCCAAGTTGTCGATCTTGACCACAACTTCCCTAATGAAGTGTTAGTGGGGCTGAACCTGAATGACCCTTCCAAGTTCGACGTTTACCGGATTAACCTGAATAACGGTGCAGTGGAGTTCGAGGCTGAAAACCCCGGTAATATCGTCAGTTGGACAGCCGATGCTGAATTTAAGATCCGGGCAGCAACTGCCGCAACTCCTGACGGGGGTTCTGATTTGTTGTTCCGAGAAAGCATGGATCAGTCTTGGGACACTCTCCGCCACTGGGGGCCCGATGATGAAGGCGGTGCTTTAGGCTTTTCTACGGATGGAAAAACTCTTTACCTCATCGGTTCTCACGAGGCTAATACCCAGCGTCTGATAGGCCTCGACCTAGCTACTCGTCAAGAAACCGTGATGGCCCAGGATGAGCAATACGATGTAGGTGGCATCGTCATGCATCCGACCAACCGAACCATTCAAGCGGTTTCTTTTTACAAAGATAAAGTGGAGTGGCAGATACTCGACCCAAGTATTGCCGATGATTTTGCCGCCATTTCTCAGGTGCGTGAAGGTGAATTTGGTATTGGTAGCCGCACTCTAACTGACGATAGCTGGTTAGTCGCTTACACGACCGA
>JBFLZA010000326.1:0-9904 GCA_040756535.1 Cyanobacteriota bacterium | reverse complement strand
AAGAGCTAGCGACTACGATTGGCAACCTTAAGGAATCCGCACAGGTGCCGAACGAAGTGTATGCTGCTGTCCATCTATTTGATAGATAACAACGGCTTCTACTTGTTTGATATTGCCATAACCTTCTCGATTAGATAGTTGGTAGCGTTGAGGAGCATATTCTAAAGGCCCTAGCGTTAAATCCTTAGCAGGCAAAGACATCAAGGGTTTTTCAACTCCCACTGGACGAATCTCAACTCTTTGAAGTCGCAGCACAATTGGCAGCTCAGTTTTGTTTTCTAAGAGAAAACTCAACGAGGCAAATCCAAGTGGACGATCTGCTGTTGGAGAAATGCCATTTGGAGGAAGATTGGGGTCTTCTTGCCAAATCTGAAGGCTTAGGGAGTCGCTTACATTCATTCTACTTTTAAGAGAGTTTTGGCTAGTTTTTGCCATCAATGACTTTTGTGCAATTTTGTCTGTGTGCAAAGGGCTAATTCTGGCTTGGTCAGCCCCATCTACTGAGGAAGACATATAAACAATGAGGCTACCAACACTACCCAGCACAAGAGTACTTAGTAAGATGATATTTCGCATTTCGCTTCTAGGTTAATAAAAAGTTCAGTGGCATCTGAGGTTACGCCCTCATTTCAGAATACGCAACCTCAGCCAAGAAGGTTCCCAAGTCGGGATTTAACCAACGTTAATTATGTTAAAGTTGGCTTTGAAGTCGTTGTAAGAAATGGTTCTGAAACCATTGGTTTCGCCTTCGCCTGGTTCTTTCACGTTTTTAGTAGTGCTAGCTTTAGGTGTGGAACCCCAAGGATTGTAAAGGGTGAGGGTTCCGTTAGCTGTATTGGCACTAACAATTACGTACTCGTGGCTGCCAACAATACCCAGCCCAGGATTTTGAATTGTATCTGCTGAAAGCGCCCATCCCAGATTTAAACGGCTGGCAATTGATGATAAGCTCAGGAATTTTCCTTTAGGTGTAGCACCACCTACTTTCGACAAATCACTATAGAATCCTCCTTGAGTAACACCTGTCAGGGCGTTCATTACCTGGAAGCCCCAACCACCTTCGATGCTGCCATAGTTGTTGGATGGAGTGGGGCGTTGGGCTGTACCAATTTCTGCAAATTGTGCATAGGCTTTCTCAGCTAAAGCAACCCATAAGCCTGTATTCTGGTTGTCGTAGGATGCAAATCCTCCGCCAGGATTCACATTGGTCGGCAAATATTGGTTTACGGTCACATAGTCAGCCCCCGTCGTTACCGTTCCGTTGTTCTGACCGTAAAACCGGACTGTGAAAGTACCATCCCCGTTATCAATGAACATGTTATTGATTACAGATGAACGGCTCTTAGCAAAAGCGCCCAAACTAGCCAAGAAATAGCAGTCTCCCATGTATCCCTGACGGATATCTGTGTGACTAATGTTTATGCCACTACTACTGCTATCTTTGCCAAACAACACTTGGTTTCGACCCGACAAGCCACTTGTGGATGCCAATCCGTAAGTGATTGTCCTTGCAGGAGTGTCACCCTTGGCAGGCACAGAGGTAGAGGGTAAATCGTTGCCCAAGAACCACTTGCCAATTAGTTTGTCAAGTTGACCTGCACTACTACCAGCAACTAAGTTACCGGGGCTTCCATCCTGACCCTGATATAGGGCGTTGGCACTATGACCAAAGGCAACCTTGCTAGATAGATTCTTTACATAATCTGCCATCTGGAAGCGCCCAGAATTATTTACTATCGTCCGCAAATCTGCTAGTTCTTGTGAATCAACGGTGCCATTATCTGTTGTACTTCTGAACAGAAGCATCATATCGTTGCGGCTCAACTGACCATCATTGGCTAGCTGACGAGTCCAGTTAATAAGGCCACTATCTTTGAGGTTTTGACTATACCAATCCGAAGTAGATGTTGTTGGTTTAGTCAGAAAATTCATTTTGTACTGAGTTTGCTGACCATCGTAGGAATTGACATGCAAAAAGTAGGTGCCTGCATTCAAAGTTGTATTAAAAGCTTCAGAGGTGCTGACACTGAAGGCGTTCCCACCAATCTTGTGGGTATCTGCGTTTACAGACGATAAAATCTGGTTACCTGACTGATCGAGTAACCGCACATCTGCATCTGCACTCAGACCAGACATTACTAAGCTAAAGTTACTGCCAGTAGTGAGACTGAACTGGAAGTAGTCGTTGGTATCTGAACCACCAATACTCTCGCTGTAAGCGTACCCGCCATTTAAGGCAGCCCATGTGGTAGCCGTAGATACTGAGTTACCAGCATCTACTGATGTAGAGCCGTTACCATTACCATTGCCTTGGATACTTCCATTGACACCATTGCTGGTGTTGAAGTTACCACTAGAATTCCCGCTCACTAAGGAATTATCTTGGTTGATACCTGTCAAAAAATCACCATTCGCCCTGTTAATTAGTACATCATCTACTGCTGTTACTGTTTTGGTAATAGGGTGCGACTCAAAAAGCGTTGAGCTAGTTTGCTGACTGAACAAAAACTCTGTCCCAGCAATGTCAGACGACTCACTAGTGCTAGTGGCTTCTTCTGAATTTTGTTTGAGATAAAAGTCAATATCGAAACCACAGCTCAGAGCAAGTTCGTTGTGAAGTGTAGCTGTCAATAATGAATCGGACTGTGGAGTAATAATATCAGTAGCGATCGCAGTGCTAGGGTTTAGTGGGTGGAGATCGAGAGGAGTTGCAGTAGTATTCATCAGTATTTCCTATAAATCAAAAGTTCTATTGGACTGCTTATTTTCCTAAGTCAGCGGTTTTCACGTTTGGTCAGAGGCTTGTTAGTGGCGGCAAACACCTCAGTCACTCGCTGAATTGGTTGCCCTTCACTGAACATAAAAACTCAAATCGATTGCATAAATAGCCGTGTTAGTCAAGCCTGTTTCTACCCAAATTCTGGACAGCAGGCTCTCTTAACATCGCTCATCTGCGTGAGTGACTATTAACGTTCGAGAGGATTCTTGGTTATAGGTGCTACCCGTGAGAAATAGGTGTACTGTTTTGCGATCGCTCTACCGGACTCCAGAATTTCTGAAACCAGTAACGTTGAGGTTTGTAATGCGATGCCCCCCTTTCACCCCAATAAGCACAACTGCGATCGCCCTTTCCCAAGGGGTTTCCATTAGTGATTGCTACACTTTAACCGTCTAAGCCCACTTCTGATAGTCGGTAAAAGTCAGCAGAAGATGTAAAGAAGTCCTAAAAAAGTCAGAAAAAAGTCAGATCTATGAAAAAATTCATTCTAATGGGTGAGGCGAGATAGCTGGAGGTAGAACTCAGGAGCCTCTTTTCAGGTTGAACTCCACTTGTCTTTGCCAAATCTCCTGGAAAAAGTGCAGCAGGTGTAGAAGGCTCTCAGCCCTACCCCTACAGGCAGTTCATGGCTTCTAAACAAAGCACAGCCATCTCCCGTGATAACTTCCCCGATCGCCAATGCTCAAAAGCCACGTTCAACAATGACACTAGAAGAAGCGCTAGAGCTTGTAGAGCAAGTTCTAGACAAGGGACACTTGAATAAAGTTCAGGAACTCGTATTTTGTGAATCTTGGCAAGGACAGTCTTACGAAGACATTGCCAAAGCCTCTAGTTATGACCCTGGTTACGTCAAAGATGTTGGCTCTAAATTGTGGCAGTCGCTTTCACTCGCTTTGGGTGAGAAAGTCACGAAACATAGCGTTGAAAAGGTTTTGAAGCGAGTAGCCAAGCAGAGAAATCAACCCATAGAACAGCAGAACCATTGTGTTCCCGCCACTATAACTCAACAAGACTGGGGAGAAGCGATCGATGTTTCCATTTTCTACGGACGCAATCAGGAACTCGCGCTACTCGAACAATGGCTTCTACACGATCGCTGCCGACTCGTGGCAATTCTGGGGATGGGTGGCATGGGGAAAACCTCACTCTCCGTGAAGCTAGCAGAACAAGTTCAGCATCAGTTTAAGTTCTTGTTTTGGCGATCGCTTTCTTATGCTCCTCCCTTTGAAGAACTTGTCACCGAGTTAGTTCGGTTTCTCTCCAATCACCAAGAACCCCAGCTACCAGAGACAGTAGAAGGAAAAACAGCACGCCTATTACACTATCTTCGCTCCTCTCGCTGTCTTGTTATTTTGGATAACTTCGAGTCCATTCTTCAAGGCAACAGCCAAACGGGACAATACCGCAAAGATTACGAAGGCTATGGGTACTTGTTAAAATCTCTGGCAGAAGTTCGCCACCAAAGCTGTGTTATTCTCACCAGTCGAGAAAAACCGAAAGAGGTTGGGTTATTTGAAGGGGTGAGTTCTCCTGTGCGATCGCTTCAGCTACAAGGATTGACACCTGTAGAAGGACAGTATATCTTCAAAGACAAGGGCTGTTTTAGTTCCGATCGCCAGGAATGGCTAGAGATATTTGAACACTATGCAGGCAATCCCCTAGCTTTAAAAATGGTTGCCTCTGGAGTACAAGAACTCTTTGATGGCGATGTCGCGGAGTTACTTCCGAATTTAAGGCAGGGGAAACTCAGGTTTGCAGACATCAACGAACTGCTAGGGCGACAGTTTGAGCGCTTGTCAGAAGCAGAGCAACAAGTATTGTACTGGTTGGCGGTGAATCGAGAACCCGTTTCACTACCAGAGTTAGAAGCAGATGTCGTATCAGAGACAATTACCAAGCAACTACTAGGAGCGTTGCGATCGCTAACTCAGCGTTCCCTACTAGAACGCAGTGACAAACGCTGGTTATTGCAACCCGTAGTCATGGAGTATGCAACTGCCCAGTTAGTTAACACAATCTATAAGGATATTATCGACCAGCAACCCGAATTTTTAAGGAACTACGCCTTAATCAAAGCCCAGAGTAAGGATTATATTAGACAAGCACAAATTCGTTTCATCCTACAGCCAGTTATTGATAAATTGTTGCTATCTTTAGGTAGTTACACCAAAATTCAACAACAGCTTGAAGCAATTGTTAGCAAATTGAGAGCAGATGCTCCGCTCCAACCTGGATATGTAGGAGGCAATATTCTCAATCTGCTGGTTCAAATGCAAATTGACTTAAGGGGTTTTGATTTCTCCTACTTAACTATCTGTCAGGCATATCTGCAAGAAGCGAATTTATACGAGGTCAATTTTGCTCATTGTCACTTCTCTAAATCGGTTTTCGCCCAATCTTTTGGCGGAGTTTTAGCGATCGCATTTAGTCCCGATGGTCAATTTTTAGCAACAGGCAACGCCAATTGTGAAATTCATCTGTGGCGAGTGAGCGATTGCCCAAGGGGCAGTGCCAAAGGCGATCGCCAGCGCTTGCTCACCTTGCAAGGACACAGGGGTTGGGTTCGCAAAATTGCCTTTAGTCCAGATGGTCAAATTCTTGCTAGTTCTAGTGAAGATGGAACCATTAAACTTTGGAATTTGCCTTCAGGGGAATATCAATCCACACTGTGCGAATCTACCGAGAGTGTGTATGGAGTAACGTTTAGCCCTGATGGACGGTTACTCGCTAATGGTAGTAACGATGGCACGATTAGGATTTGGAATGCCGTGAAGGGCGATTGCTTGCAAGTCCTAAAAGGGCATACGAATGGTGTTCTATCAGTTGACTTCAGTCCTGATGGCAAGCATCTCGCTAGCTGTGGATTCGACAACACAATCCGAGTTTGGGATTGGCAAACAGGAGCGTGTTTGCAAACCATTACAGCTCATCATCATTGGGTCGGATCGGTTCAGTTTAGTCCTGATGGAAAACGACTCGTTAGTGCGAGTTGCGATCGCACAATCAGAATTTGGCGTGTTTCAGATGGGAAATGTCTGGGTGTCTTCAAAGGTCACACTCAATGGGTTTGGAAAGCCTTTTGGAGTCCTGATGGTAGACGAGTTGCCAGTTGTGGAGAAGACCAAACGATTAGAATTTGGGATGTCGAAACTCGTAGTTGTCTCCATACCCTGCAAGGACACAGTAGTAGAGTTTGGGGCATATCCTTCAGTCCCGACGGTCAAACCCTAGCCAGTTGCAGCGAAGACCAAACCATTCGATTATGGCAAGTTAGTAATGGTCAGTGTATTGCTAATATTCAGGGTTATACCAATTGGGTTAAGACCGTTGCTTTTAGTCCTGATAGTCAGACAATTGCTACCGGACACAAAGACCGAACGCTACGCATCTGGGATGTGAATAGTGGGAAGTGTCTTCGAGAGTTCAAGGCACATACGAAAGGTATACCAGCCGTCGCTTTCCATCCCAATGGTGAAATCCTGGCTACGGGGAGTGAGGATACAACCATCAAAGTTTGGAATCTGAGTGAAGGTGAGTGCATTCACGTCCTTAAGGAACATACGAATGAAATCTGGTCACTCAACTTCAGCCCCGATGGCACGACTCTTGCCAGCAGCAGTTTTGACCACACTATCAAACTTTGGGAGGTGAGTACAGGTGACTGCCTGCAAACACTAGAGGGACATTGCGATCGCGTAGGGGCAGTCAGTTATAGTCCTCAAGGAACAATATTAGCCAGTGGCAGTGAAGACAATACGATTAAACTGTGGGATACCCGTCGCGGTGAATGCATCCAAACCTTGAAGGGACACTTAACCAGAGTCGGTGCGATCGCGTTTAATCCAAATAGTCAGTTACTCGCGAGTGCCAGTTCGGATCACACACTCAAAATTTGGGACGTCACAGCAGGCAAGTGTATTCGCACTCTAGAGGGACATACGGGTTGGGTCATGTCTGTCGCATTCTACCCAGATGGGCGGAAGATTGCCAGTGGTAGCTGCGACCAAACAGTAAAAATCTGGGATAGTTTTGAGGGAACTTGCCTGAATACATTGACAGGACATACCAATTGGATCTGGTCAATTGCCCTCAGTCCTGATGGGAGAAAACTTGCTAGCGCTAGTGAAGATGAAACCATCCGAATTTGGAGTATGCAAACCCAGACTTGCCTAGCAATATTGAAAGCCAAAAGACCTTACGAGTGCATGAGACTAGAAGGTGCTACAGGTTTGACTCCAGCTCAAAGAACAATGCTAACGATTTTAGGTGCAGTTGAAGAGTGCTCAATGTAAATAGCTGTGGGCTGTTTAGATCCCCGATTTTTTGAAAAAATCGGGGATCTTGGCGTTTTCCAAATTATTTGTGACTTTGATCTGACTTTGATCTGACCTTTTCCGACTCTCAATTTTTGTATGAAATAGCTAAATTGATATTGTCCAATCTATAAGTAAAGTAACCGTTGGTTAATAGTTACGTTTTTCCGGATAGTTACAAAGTTTGGGTGTATCTATAACTGACTTACTGCTCGACAACCAAAAAATAATTTACTAGACGATTCTTGAATGACTAATCCACAGCCTGTAACCCACCATATTCCCCACTCAGTTATTAAAACAAGCCGCAAAGAACGGGATATTCCTGAGCTGGAAATTCACAAACAGGAGAATAAAGACGCAGAACCTATCCTGGTAGATAAACTTCCCGAAGATTTACAAGGCTACGCTTTTATTGTTGGGGCTTTATTTCAATCTCAAACCTGCTCTCAAGAAGATGGAACGCTACTTTATACAGGCGATGGCATGATTTACCGCCTAGGTTTTGAGAATGGTAAAGCAACACTTAAAACGAGAATTGCCAAAACTCCTTGTTATTATGCCGACTATCCAACGCAATTCTATTTATTCCATAAGGCGACAAAACCTAAAGCACAGTTCGCAAAAAGCAACAAACATTTTTCTATTATTAGTGCCTTTCGGAATGGGGGGCAGAGCCGATATAGCCTTATTCTAGGTGGCAGAAATCAGTTAAATACTGCATTTTTACAAACCAGAGACCACCTGTTAGTTACGATTGATGCAGGTCGTCCTTATATCGTCGATCCCGACAGCTTAGAACTCATAGAGCCAATCGGTTCTACTAGCCAGTGGAAAGGGATTTTCCCAGTGATGGCTAAACTTTTCCGAAATAATGTGTTTGATGTCTATGTTAATTCAGCACATCCAGTTGCTGATCTTAGCTATTCAGACGGACGCCCAGATGAAATTTTTACCACCAATTACTCCACTGGATATAACGGAAAGTATAAAGAGCCTGTTAATCGTATCTTAGATAATCTCAGTGTAAAACTCAAGGTTCTCTTCAAAGATAAAAAATTCGGGCAGGAAGAATTTGGACGCTTTACCGATTTGATTCGCTATCAATTTGGCGACAAAGAAGCAGACATAGAGCCAAAAATAAAGTCTTGGCGAATGGTGTTACCTGATGGCAAGCCCGTTTTGGTCGAACAATCCCTTCATCAAATAGCGTTAACGGAAAAGTATTTAATTCTGTCTGATATTAACTTCAGGATGGAATTTTCTCAAATTTTCTCCCCCTTCACCCTTGGTTTTCTGCGATTACCTCTATTTAATCCAAAGATATTTGATTGCTTAAAAGCTTGGATTTATTCAGTCTTTCTTAGCCAATGTAAGCCCCTGCCTTATGGAACTTTGTATATTGTCAAACGGGAAGATTTAGAGGAAAACCCTGAGGCAACACAAGTTACAGCCAAGAAGGTTATTATTCCAATTGAGATTTCTCATTTTGCCGCAGATTATGCGAATCCAAATAACCAAATTACCATTCATATCGGTCATAGTAATGGTTGGGATGTAACCGAGGGGATTACTCGCTATGACAAACCTGTCCCTGGAAAATCACTGCGGCATGACTTGGAAGGCATGATGTCGGGCACGACAGATTTAGGTTGTCTCGGACGGTATGTTATTGATGGGGAAACAGGAGAAATCGAAAGTACTGAATTACTTCCCGACCCTGAATCAACTTGGTCACTGTCAGTTTATACTCATCGAGACCTTAGCCGTGACTGCCAAGAGTCATCCTCTCAAACGATCAAAAATATTTATTGGATGTCTTGGGGATTTACCTGGGAGTTAATTCCGCAGCGAATCTACGAGGCTTACAAAGCGGATAAAAATCGGGTTGTGCCTATTGAAGAGTTGTTAGATTACGAACCCAAACCCGTAACCTTACTCCGTCTCGATACAGAAACGATGGAAATCGTTGACCGTTTCCACTTTCCCGATCGCCATTTTGCTTGCTCACCACAATTTATTCCCAGTTCTCTGCCTTGCCCAGAAGGAAAAGATGAGTCAACACATGGTTATATAGTGTGTATTGTTCTAACAGACAACCCGGCTCAGCCTGATAAATGTCAAGACGAGTTTTGGATTTTCCACGCTGATGACTTCAATAACAAACCGATCTATCGATTAAGCGCTCCTGCAACTGAAGAATCTCTGAATTTGGCGCTAACCCTGCATTCAATTTGGCTACGCGATTTGCATCAGGGAAGACAGTATTCGGAGGATGAGCGCCGCCAAAAACGAGAGGCTTCTATCAAGCTCGACTATGATCATTTACTGAAAGAGAAGTCCCCAACGATTCAGAAATTATTTCACGACATCGTTTATCCTCACTTTATTGATCAAACGTTAGAAAAGGAATTTGAGGAGGAACTTTTGAAATCCCCAACTGAGTTAATCAGTAAAGATGTTCCATCGGAACGTCTCTACTAAATTCATATCTGTCCTAACCGCTTTGGCAGTTGCTATACTTTAACTTTTTGATTTTCGGAACTAGCTCACCTATTTTGTGCTACAGCTAAAATGTTGCAGCCTTCAATCCCACTGATGATCTAGCTCCTTTATTAGACCTGTCTTGAAAATAGAAGTCAGGAGTTAGGAGTCAGGAGTCAGGAGGCAGAATTCAGGAGAGATTGATTTTCATCCGTGGTTTGTGAACGCCAGTTCATGGGGGTCTCTTGCAAAAATACGAAGCACCCCACCCCAACCCTCCCCTTGATTTCAGGGAGGGAGTTAGTTTCCCCCCAAGATACAGGGGGGA
>JBFLZA010000325.1:0-9907 GCA_040756535.1 Cyanobacteriota bacterium | reverse complement strand
GTTGCCCGTTCAAACCGCCAATTTCCTCTGCCAAGTGAGGTGCCGTGTTCCCGACTACTAGGAAGATAAGAATAAACTTCTCCTCTGCCGTTTTTTCTCCACATATAGCGCGTTGAGAAGCCATTGGTACCATCAGGAATTTCCCTGCCGTCGGTAACCGTACCGCCAAAAAGTCCTGGCAATTTTCCACCCTTAACAAAGTCAAAGTCTTTTGAAAATCGGACGTAGTAGCTCAAGCGCACAGCATCCTGAGGTGGCATATCCAAATCAGCAAAAAACTGAGCTCCACCCAAAGCGGCTTGATCTTTCCGGGAAACAGTAGGACTGGCAGAGCCTGCGGGATAACGTACCCTCAGCACTTTCGGAAATCTACCACTGTAGTCTGCCATAACTTCAGTGTTCTTTAGACCCCATTCGCCTCTTTTCCTAACGCCCCAATGTTTCATCCATTCTTTGGCTTCAAAGCGATCGCGCCAGATTGGGGTAGAGGGGGTTTTTGCGATCGCGCGATCGCTCTGAGTCGAAACCGATGAAGGTTCAATGGCCACACTGGAAGATAGAAGACTGCAACTACTCACAGCGAGTCCCAAAAGTACAGCTCCTAACCAGGGGCAACCCTTAGCCGTCAATACGGTGGGAATTAAAGATTTCATAAGCTTATGAGGGGAATGTGTTAAAAAAAGTTCTTGGTAAACCTAGAAGTGAGTGCTTTGAAGAGAATTTGCTTCTTGGTGCTTTGAAATTACAGGCGTTGCTTACTTGGAGAACTCTTTAAAGAGTTAATGACCGATGAAAAGCTGACAGGAGATTGACTAATGGTTGTCTCAGCCTTGTGGGGCTATATGACAACTTTCAAGAAACACGCTCCCGGAGCTGGGGAGCTATGGAGCTATGGAACTAGTGTTTCTTTCTTGCATAACGGATGCGATTGCGTTCGTTGGGTTGCTCTCAACTATCTTTACCATAAAACTAGCCATTCATATCAAGAATATTGAAGGATAGCGGTTTAAATTTACTTTTCTCAACAAAATATTTTAAAAATATTTAAAGTTCATTGCAAAGCCAGTAAGGCCCTAATATGGACGTGGTAACGTTTATTGATGTTGATAAACAACGCCCAGATAAGAAAGGAGGACACCTTGGATTTGCGTTCTGCTCAAGCCCCCAACAACTTTTTTCATGAAGATATTAGTGAGTACGTAGCTCAACTTCAGCTTCACATGGCGTTGCAAGCCCGTAACTTAGTGCCTACCCTCACCAATGCCAGGGATAGTCGAGAGCAACTATTGCAGCAAACCCAAGCCAATATTGAAAAGCTTGTCTCGCGACAAGCCATTTAGCTAACTTTCCCACGCGCCAGAAAACGAAACAATAGCATGGTGCGTGGGATTCTTTTTTGAGTGGAAGACGATTTGCGATCGCTTCTACAGAATACGAGAATGTCACTTCCTCAGATATTGCTGCAGCAAATCCTGCCTACGTTCACCGATTTGTCGCAACTGCCGCTCAATTTTCAGGATAGCTAGGGGTGAAGGTGTTGCCAGCCCATTTTCCCAACGGCTAACCGTCGGGTAAGTAACACCCAACATAGCCCCAAATTTTGCTTGTGTCAGCCCAGTTTCGAGGCGGAGTTCACGAATTAGGTTGCCAATTGCGGGTTGGTTTGTGACTAAAAGTGTTTTAATGGCCATATCACTAGGTTGAGACGACATGAGGAATATCAACTAACCGTAGCTAGCTGTCACAAATCTGAAAAAAATTATTATAAGCGTTCGATCTGGGAAAAACTCACTTCAAATGCGATCGCTCACTGTCCTAGCAGACTCTCCCCGCTTTGCCGCGAGTGCAGATTCGGCATAGTGTAGCGCCTCTTGCCAAACTTCATAGCCACGGCGCGTCAAATGAAGGCCATCTGTGGTCAACTCCTGCTGCATCTGGCCTTCCTCGTCGGTAAACCAGCTATGGAGATTGAGATAGCCAGCGCCTTCTTGCCGAGCAATGATGGCGATTTCCTGGTTAAGGTTCCGAATTCGCTCATTAGGAATAGCGCTCAAGCGTGTGGGAAGAATAGATTGCAAAATCACTTGAGCTTGGGGGTGATTCTGGCGTAAACGTTGCAGGATCTGGCGTAAGTTATTGAGAATGACTGGATCAGATGCTCCCTGACGCAAATCATTAATACCCGCCAGAACATAAATAGTATCGGGTCGGGTCTGGGAAAAAGCCGATAATCGTCGCAAAATTTGACCCGAATTCTCACCCGAAATTCCTTGATTTAACCAAAGCTGATTACCAGGAAATCCTTGTGAGGGAAACCACATCGAGATCGAATCTCCTAACAAAATAGAGAGGCGATTAGAACCCTGTCCTTTAGCAACAGCTTTAGCTTCCTGTTCTAAGAGGCGTTTCCATTGCTCATGTGTGGGATTTTGTAGTGTTCCTGCTTTGGTACTGGCTTCCTTCGCCCAAAATGGAAAGAAGCTATCACCAGGCAAACGTGTAAACAGTTTGCCAGCTTTCAGGGCAGCTAATCGTTGGAGGTAAAGTTGGCTGCCAGAGGTGGGTAATACACCAGTAGTCTGACGTTTGGGAAATGCTGGTAAATAAGTTTCTGGTGCTGTCGCCGCTCGAACCCCTCTAGGTGTAAGGACTGGAGGAATGGGTTCTGTAATGGATTGTGTGCGCCACTGAGATGAGTTGGACGGCGATGGACTAAATTCAGCAGAGATAATTTCTACAATGGGAGCAATCTGAGGAGTGACCACAGATTGCCATGTCTTAGTAGCCGTTGACGTTAACAAAACAGATAAATCATCCAGCTGATTGGGCGGCAGCGCTGGAGGAGGAGGGGCTGAAATTGGTCCGACACTTAACAAACTAACCGCCAGGAGATAAGGCTCGCTCATGCAGTGACTCCATCACACACTCCTTTCCCTTTGACAGTGATTATTGATGGCAGTCAGGAAATTTTGGCGCTAAAAATCACCGAAAAGAATTCAGGAGTCAGGAGTCAGGAGTCAGGAGTCAGGAGACTCCTACGGATGAATCCACGAGGGTAAGCAGCGATCTTGTTTAGGCGGGGTCGCCAATCCCCTCTTGAGCATCATTCTGGCTTGGAGTATTCTGACTTCTGTATTCTTCTTCAACTCAGGGGGTAGCTAGTTGATAGTTGTAGTAGCCATAGCGAACTTGAATCAATGCGATCGCATCGAGTACTGTACTCAATTCATAGTTGCCCACCGTTGAGAGGAGTATATTGTTTAGTTCAGGCAGAAGTTCTGGACTACCTATTGTCCCCAAGGCTTCCACCGCCACGTAACGAATCCGAAAATCCGGGTCTTTTAGTGCTTGCTCCAGCACCACCGCCGCCCTTTGAGAGCCAATGATACCTAGCGCTGAGGTCGCCATCCAACGAACTTCTGAATCTTCATCTCCCAAGGCTTGCTCCAGCGCTTCTACCGCTGCCTCAGAGCCAATCGAACCTAACGCATAGGCAGCTCTCCCCCGCAGTTCAGAGTCTTCATCATTCAACGCATTGCGTAAAACAGCCACTGCCGATTCACAACCGCTTTCCCCTAATCCCTTGACAGCCATCAAACGCACATCAGAGTCTTCATCTCTCAAGGCTTGTCGCAGCGCTGCCACAGCGGCTTGTGTCCCGATTTTCCCCAACCCAGAGACAACGCGATAGCGCACCCCTGAATTACTATCTCTCAACGCTTGCCTCAGAGCAGCCACGGCCGCCTCTGTACCAATTTTTCCTAATGCCTCAACGGCTTTGCGACGAACCCCAAAGTCCTCATCGTACAGCGATTGTCGCAGGATGGTCACACCCGCATCGGAGCCGATTTTACCAATCGCCTCAGCCGCTTTTTCCCGAACCTCAAAGTTTTCATCACTCAAGGATTGTTGCAGTGCGGCTACGCCCGCTTCTGGGTCAATTTTTCCTAACCCGTAGGCAGCACTTAAACGCACCCAAGCATCTGAATCTTTCAACCCTTGGCGCAACACTTCCATCGCTGCTGAGCGGAAAGTGGTTTCCGTATCACCGTTTTTGCGGCGGGAGGTGCCAATTCTCCCTAACGCCCAAGCCGCCGTTCTTCGCACATAAGAATCTTCATCTTTCAAAACTTGCTGCAATGCCTCAAGTGCTTCCCCTGCTCCGATATACCCTAACGCCTCAGCCGCTGTTCTCCGCACATAAGAATCCTCATCTCTTAAAGCTCGCTGCAAGGCTGTGATTGCTGCCTCTGAGTCGGTAGACCCCAAGGCCAGTGCCGCTTTCTCACGCACTCGATGGTTGTTATCATTTAATGCGTATTGCAGTGCTGCGATCGCTGTTTCAGTACCGATAGACCGTAACGCCAGAGCTGCTCTTCCCCGTACTCGATAGTCTGGATGATCTAACGCTTGCTGGAGTGCTGCCACTGCCGCTTTTGTGCCGATAGACCCTAATGCTGTAGTCGCTTTGCCCCGAAAATCAAAGTTTTCATGGTTCACTGACTGCCGTAATGCGGCTACTGCCGCTTCTGTACCGATTCTCCCTAATGCCATAGCCGCTGCCTCGCGCACCTGATAAACTTCATTGTTCAGGGCTTGCTCCAGTGCCGCTACGGCTGCCTCTAAGCGGATTTGACCCAACGCTGAGGCCGCTCTTCCCCGCACATCAAAGTTGTTATGGTTTAATGCCTTGGAGAGAGCTGCTACGGCTGCCTCTGAGCCAATTGCGCCTAAGGCTGATGCCGCAATTTCTTGTACTTGATATTCTGGGTCGTTTAGTGCTCGTGAGAGCGCTACCGTGCCTGACTCACTGCTGATTTGCCCTAATTCGTAAGCAGCTTGACAGCGCACTTCCATATCTTCGTGGTTTAACGCTTGCTCCAAGACGGCGACTACCGCTTCAGAACCGATCTCACCTAACGCTTCAGTTGCACTGCTACGCACGCTAGAATCTCGAGCGCTCAAGGCTTCCAACAGAGGTGAAATCGCGCTATCAGAGCTTGTCAAACCTAGGAGTCGAGTTTTCAGGAGTGGAGGAATGTCTAGTCGGACTATCCAGCCTACTGTTGCGGTGTGAAACTCTGGTTTTACAGCTCCTGCAAGTTTTGTGCCGAGAGACCAATCTACCTCTAAGGCTAATTTGACGACTCGCAGCACCTGAGATTTTTCTTCGATCTGCTGTAAAGCTAGGACAAGGGAGTCTGTCCATTGTAGGTTGTTTAGATATTGCTGTTTAAGCTGCTCATCAGTTAGATGAGGAAGTTGCCGTCGTAGATTGTCTACTACTTCGGATTCCTGAAGCCGCTGGTGTTGAGATTCCATCGGGTTGACGGTTTTCACGTTAATAGCTCTAGTGTGCGATGGCGCAAAGCGAATCATCCTAAAGGATGATTCAATGATTTTGTGTTTTCCTAGCTATGGGTTGCGTCCCGATCCTAGCAACGCCCAGCTTACTCTGGGGTAAGACTCCTACCTTAAAAATGAATGTATCGCACTGATAGACCTTATTGAATGACCTAATCGGAGGAAATGCCAATAAATTCCACCGCGTGTTAGTTGATGCCACAGCCAATCATACCTTGAGTACCTTGAGAGCCACTCAAAAAAGTATGTGTTTTGCAATAGCAATCTGCTTGTCCGGACCCAAAAGCAGATAACAGACTAATGCTCTAATATTCCTCCTCCACCCTTTTGATTGGATGGTACTGATGGAAATAATGCTTGGGAAAAAGGGTTGCGCCACCAGCGCGATCGCACTCATTGTCAGCTACATTTTGCTGTAGGGCTAGAGCAATGGGGAAGAGTAGTTGTAGTACACCTTACTCGAAAAACTGTATTGTCCAATACAAAAATAGCCACGCTCAGGATCGGGTTGCTAGGAGCTAAACCATGCAAGACAGTCACATCAGACTCAACAAAGTCACGAGAGAATGGGTGATTTATGCACCGAGTCGGAGTCTGCGTCCTCAGGATTTTCAGCATATTCATTTGGAAAGACCATCCCTAGGAAAACGAGATCCAAAATGTCCTTTTTGTTCTGGCAATGAACACAAGTTACCATTTGTGATTTTGGAAATGCCCAATAAGCACAAAAATGATTGGCAGACTCGAATCGCCCCCAACAAGTTTCCTGCTTTAACTCCTGATGAACATACTTACCGCTCCTCGGAAGGAATTTATTTAATGATGCCCGGTTACGGACGACATGAGGTGATTATCGAAAGCCCCGATCATGCTCAAGATATCGCCACAATGTCAACCGAAGCAGTAGAGATTGTGATTGAAACCTATCATCAGCGCTACATTGATTTGATGGGAGTGCATGAGAATATGATGGCCACTATTTTTCGCAATCATGGGGAGAAAGCCGGTGCTTCTTTGAGCCATCCTCATTCTCAAATTATTGTCACAGGCATTGTTCCCCAGCATATCCGGTGGCGGGAGCAAGAAGCACAGTGGTATTTCGATCAGTGGGGACGGTGCGTGTACTGCGACATTTTAAAGTTTGAACTACAACATCGCAGGCGAGTGATTCAGGAAAATGAATCCTTTCTGGCTTTCGTTCCTTTTGCCGCTGAAGTACCTTTTGAAGTTTGGATTATGCCAAAAATTCATCAGGCAGATTTTGGCAGTATTTCCGATTCCGAAAAAACTGATTTTGCCTCGATTTTGAAAAGCATCCTGACTAATTTGTACGAAAAGTTGAAAGACCCTGATTACAATTACGTCATCAATACGGCGGCCCGCTACAAGGCAGAAGAACCCCAGGTACACTGGTATTGTCAAATTCAGCCTCGACTGACGACTCAAGCGGGATTTGAGCTAGGCTCAGGAATTAGGATTAATCCATCCCTTCCTGAAGCGGATGCCGACTTTTTAAACGGTTTGACAGCATAAAAGTCATGCAGTCGCTTGAGAAAGTTCTTGGTATCGCTGATGCCACAGTTGTTGCATGGCTTGCATCACGTCTGGTAAATCGGTAAATTCCTGGCTTTGCCGTTTGATTTCTGGGGCTAAACGCTCTAGCCCAGTACAATCTCGACAGCAGCGCAAAACTTGTTGCCACGCTTTTTGCCACTCGACTCCTGCCTGCTGATGGGCTTGGTAGGGTTTGAGGCGTTCTTCTTCTTGACGGAGGTGTTGGGCTTGTTGTGCCCAAGCATTACGCCATAGCTGCACGGCTTCGGGCTTGTCGTGGTTGTCATACCAGTCTCGTTCGCTACGCAATATTTCCCCTATTTGGTCGAGGCTGGCGCGTGAGGTGCAGCGCTCAATGGCTTCAAGTCCCTGGTTTATCCACAGGGGCAAGCTGCGATAACTGATGAATTTGGCACGAGATTCTACGAGTTTCACCCAGATTTGGTGCTGCCAGCACTCCAAACGCTCAATTTGGTTTGGGGAAATTTTCAGCAGCGCAGCAACTTCGATGCGTATTTGATCTAAGGGTAATTGAGCAGGGTCAATGACCCCGGATGTAATTAAGTTCCCGGACATGGTAGATTCGGTTACAGTACTTGTTTAGGTAAGGCGATCGCTGACACGGGCAAGTGAAGAGCGATCGCCAAACTTCTGCTCTCATAGAAGGTAGATAACTAAATGTGGATTACTGTTTCATAGGCACTCTTGGAACTCAATAATGAGACACTTTTAGGAAAGACCAATCAGCCGCGTTGTATCTTGAGGGAGCCAGCGAGACGGGTTAGTCTTTTTTAGGTCTTAGCTAGCACTTTAGAGCAGGTTTATAGTCCTGTCAAGCACTAAAGTGCAAGCATAATAGTGCTATTATGACTCTAGAAAAACAATCAAAAGATAAACCAACGTTGAAGACACTTCGAGAAAGCGTTAACTTAACTCAGCCGGAGTTAAGTAGACGAATCAACGTAGGGATAAGAATTATTGGTGATTGGGAAAGTGGGAGAAAAATTCCGCGTTTCGACAATGCTGTTGCTTTAGCGGGTGAGCTAGGGGTTTCCCTCAAAGTTCTTGCTAAAGTGATGGGAATAGACGTGAGCAAGATTCCGAATGATGAACCCTAGTAGCGATCGCTAGAGAATGAAAACAAGGGTAGGAGCGATCGCCTTCTATAAAATTGGAAGGAGTGTTTGTTTATACAAGAGTAGTAAATGATATCCGACGCGTCAGATTTTATATTTATGGGTCGCTGGTTTGACCACAACTATGTTGATAAGATGGGCGTTAGATACCCCACCTTCAAATCAGCTTTAGGACTTTTTCTCCAGTTGGGTGGTGGAAATATTGTCGAGACAGGAACTCAACGCGGAGAGAATCTATGGGGTGATGGATGCTCTACTTTGCTATTTGCAGAAACCTTAAAGACGTTTAATGCAGGTCATTTGTGGACTGTAGATATTTCTCTAGACCACATTGCAGTTGCTCAGAGCGTTACTCGTCATGCTGCCGCTCAAATTACCTATATTGTTGATGATTCAGTAGAGTTTCTGAAAAATTTTGATCGCGAAATCAATCTCTTGTACCTAGATAGCTTCGACTGGGCTGACACTGAGCCATTAATGAGCCAGAGTCAGACACATCAACTACGTGAAATACAAGCCGCTTTTCCCAAGCTGAAGCCAAGCTCTATCGTGTTGCTAGATGATAATGCCCTCCCTGGAGGAGGGAAGACAGCGCTCAGCAAACAGTTTCTTGCGGAGCAAGGTTTGATATGCATCTTGGATTATTACCAGAGTCTTTGGATTTACTGAGGAGCGCATACAAGCCGCTCTTGTTCTAATTAGAATGCAGAAATGGTGGAATTGATACAAAACTTTACATTACATGAATCTTCTGATGGAATGCGATCGCATCAAATGAGGATTCAAAATAAGGGAGCTTAATCTTCTCTAAAACTTGTAAGAGGTCTAGTCTGGGTTTCAGAGGCTTTTTGTGCTGCTGAGGATGGGCTTCACGGAAAGGACTTTGATTTTATGCCCGACGAAACCAATCAACGTACAGGGCCCACCGCCAAGCATACCTATAGCTCCCTGCCTTCCTTGAGGATGCATCCAAAGCTCTACAAAACTCAATCGCTTCAACTTAAGTTCTATTTGCCGTGGATATCCCAGTTGTGGATCGTAGCTAACATCAGCACTAATCACACCATCACATGAGCAGCCATTTGGGCCGCATTCCGTTTTCGAGCTATACTTTTCGAGCTGATTAAATAGGTCTGTAATAGTCAGTGTTGGCTGTTCCACGAATGACCCTGGTTTTTTGCAGTCTTGAAAAACGTTAATTACCTTTTCGTTTTCAATCTCAATCTCTTGCCGACATCTTTCAGAAAATCCGTTATCAGTCTCGACAACCATGCGATAACGCTTAAATTCACGAGCTGCCCAACGGCTTTGTGCCCTGGCTAGTTCTTGCTGTGCCAATAAGCTTGGGGCAACACCAACAGCAACGATGCCGCTTATCAATAAAGCAGTACCAATCATGACGCTACGCCACAGGGGTTTCATTGGAGCAACTCTTCCTTTACTTCACTCTGTTTCGGTTATAAAGGCGAAAGAGTAAGCGTTTATGCCATGTATCGAAAACAGCAACGATGAATATCTCAGCCTTTCTGGTAGCTTATTGGTTCTGTTGCTCTCTCACCCAAGCTCGAAAAGCGCATAAAGTTGCCGTTTCTCCATCTACTAAACTTTGGCAAATAAATTTGGGAATAACATCTATTGGCATCCAAGGGAAAGTTGGACTCTGGTTAACGAGTTGATAATCTCGATTCGATGATTGTAGGACAAAGACTTCTAATTTATTTCCGTCTTGACACTCCAACGGTTAAAACACGTTGGATTCTTGGTTCAGCAACTCGCCGTTAGGCAGCAGGATTGCTCCAACTGCCCAAGAGGGCAAATCTCCCCAAGCGTAGGTTCCCGTGTGCCCCACGGTA